>NZ_JBHIQF010000041.1:0-1243 GCF_042196445.1 Bartonella sp. AP11XZML | reverse complement strand
TGATTATGATTGAAAGCAGAATGAAAATATTGGGTTTTATTGTTAGAAATACACGTAAAAAACAAGGATTAACACAAGAACAGTTAGCAGCTACATCAGGGGTTGGTGTGCGTTTTATCCGTGATTTAGAAAGAGGCAAAGAGTCTTGTCATGTTGGAAAAACCATACATGTGCTTTCAATGCTTGGTCTTGATATTCAGATTGAAAATGAAAAATTATGACCCGTACACTTGATGTTTATTTACACGCAAAATTAGTAGGTCAATTACAACAAGAAAAAAGTGGAGATCTCACGTTTCTCTACGATACTGATTATTTGTATAAAGATTTACAGGGCATCTCTGTCTCTCTACCTCCTCGTGTTGAAGCTTATAAAGGTCAAGCAGTAAAAGCCTTTTTTTCCGGTCTCTTACCCGATGATAATGTAAGATATCGTTTAGCAACTTATTTAGGTCTTTCTGAACGAAATGCTTTTGCTTTGCTTGAAGTTGTTGGGGGAGATTGTGCTGGTGCTCTCGCTTTATATCCACATGGACAAGTTCCAAATTTGCCAATTGATGATGTAGAAACTCTTGATGATACTGAATTGAAAGAAATTCTTGAGTGTATTAAACGTCGTCCAATGCTTGCTGGTGGAGATGGCTACAGATTGTCTCTTGCGGGTGCACAAGATAAATTAGCGGTTGGCTTTAAAGATAATCGTGTTCAACTCATTAAAGGGGGTGCTCCGACCACGCATATTTTGAAACCTCTCATTGAACATATTAATGATAGTGCGCATAATGAGCTTTTTTGTATGAAATTGGCAAAACTCGTAGGTATTAATGTGCCGGAAGTGTATTTACATTTTGTCAATAATACACCTTATTGTCTCATCACTCGATATGATCGTCAAATATCTTCTAATGGAACAGTTTTGCGTATTCATCAAGAGGATTTTTGTCAAGCACTTAGTATAGCTCCAGAATTTAAATATGAATGTGAAGGAGGACCTAGTATTGCTGCGTGTCAAACCGTTATTTTCCAGCATACATTACGTCCTGCTGTTGATCAACTGAATTTTCTTAATATAATTATTTTTAATTATTTAATTGGTAATGCCGATGCGCATGGCAAAAACTTTTCACTACTTTACCAACAGAAAAAACCAGAACTTGCTCCTGCATATGATTTGTTAAGCACAGCTATTTATTCAGATTTATCTCAAAAAATGGCTATGAAAATAGGAGGAGAATATATACCT
>NZ_JBHIQF010000040.1:0-45701 GCF_042196445.1 Bartonella sp. AP11XZML | reverse complement strand
TTTTGCCAAACTTGAGAGAAATCAAAAGCAGCAGCAATGATATTTTTCCATTTGGTGATGGTTGCCGTATCAGCACCAAAATAAACCAAGACGTGTGCGCCAGTCATGGTAAAGCGCAACACACGTAGAGCAATATTAAAAGCCATCAGGGCGGCAATGGTTTTGATAATGGCGCTTGTTAAAACGGGATGGTCCTTGCCCCATGCCATTTTACAAAACGCGCATTTAATGGTAAAAAATAACCATAAAAACAATAAATTATCACGTATTTCTAACTAATCTCACTTCTTCCCACTTAGTACAAAACCTAATGTCAAACTACATCCAACGGAGTTTTGTATAGTATGTAGCCTTTCGGAAATTGTGGCTTATCAGCGGATTCTGTATATTTTTATATTTCATTCGTTCAAAGAAGACACTGAGCACTCAAAGAACCCTCAACGCTCTATTAAAGCCTTCTCTCATTTTTGCTGTCAAAAACTCATTCGATACATAATGTAGGTAAGAACAATCAATTATCACATATCCACTCTAATTTCACCTTTTTTCAATAAATATAAAATATTAAAAACACTACTATTCTTATTTATATTATATTTTTTACTTTATTTTATATAACTGTATTTATTTAATTATACATCAATAAATATTAAAATAAATGAATATTGATATAAAATAATACGTACCATTAATAAAAAACTTATTTTTAAAATATAATTATATAAAAATACATTATGAAATAAATTTAATATTACATAATTAAACATAAATACAACTTTAAATTTGACAAAAAAAGCAAAACAAAATATCAAAGTGCTGTGTTATTAAAATAAAAGCAATATCTATTTTCACTTCTGCTTATGAAGTTAGCGGGAAAATGAATGTTGGGGGCTTTAAAAGGAGTAGACTGATGCCTAAAAAATTTCTTCTATCCTGCACAGCAATTGTGGCAGTTGTACTTTCTGGTATCAATCTTAATGCACAAGCTAAAAATCTTGAAATTTCAGAAAATAAAAAAGAAGTTTCCAACGAAACCTACGAAATTATTCACGCAAAAAAAGGTGGTCAAATTATCGGCAAGCATTTGACGATAATCGGAAACAAAAAAACAAACACCAACATAGGCACAAATGCGCACGCTATAACAGCTGAAGGTTCTAACACTGCGATTGAATTACTGGATGGTACAACCATTAAAGGAACTGGTTCTAGCATTTTCTTCGGTCTTGAAGCAAAGGATGGTGCTACACTGAAAATGACTGGGGGAACTATCACAGTTTCCAACACTGGCGCTAAATTCTTGAACAGTAAGAATGCTGAAAACAAGCTAAAAGATATAATAATATCAAGTAGCAAAGGCAAAGCTCCACTAACTTTTGCAATATTTGCAGACAAAGACAGTGAAGTCACTTTAGAAAATGTAAAAGTGACTAAGGCAACGAATAGCGTTACAGCAAATAATAAATCTGAAATCACGATATTGGGAGGATCATTTGATGCCACAAAGGCAGCAATATCTGCTTACAATGGCAGTCGCGTAACTCTAACTAACAATGTTCAAACTACATCATCTCATGGCACTGGACTCCATGCAACAGATTCAGAAACCACAATCGAAATGACGGGAGGAAGCGTAATCACAGAAAAAATGGCGTTGGTTGCAGAAAACGGTGGACATATCAAGGTCACGGATGTTGCGTTAACTGCGACGAATGATAAAATCGGAACAGTTGTCGCCGGCGGTCCGAACAGCGTGATTGAATTGCATGGGAATACAACAATTAAGAATGCTGTAATCGGTCTTCATGCACAAAACAGTGGAATGATTAAAATGATCGGAGGGACCATTACAGCTTCTGCAACCGGCGCTGGTTTCTATAATAGTAAGAGCAATGGAAACAAGCTAGAAAATGTGAAAATATCGGGCAGTAACCATAAAGAGCCTAAAATCACAGGAATAGGTGCCGACAAGGAAAGCAACGTCACTTTAGAAAATGTAACAGTTACGCAGGCAAAAAGTGGCATAGTTGCAAATAATCATTCTAAAGTAACGGTTTCTGGAGGATTATTTGAGGGAAAAAACGTAGGGGTATACGCTGGAAACGGCAGCAACATTACTTTAACCAGCAATAAAAAAGGTAACGTTCAAGTTACATCAACATCATCGAATAGCAAAGGACTCTACACAAATGGTTTACATTCTACCATCACAATGACGGGAGGAACAGTAACCGGAGAATTAGCGTTGGTCGCAGAAAACGGTGGACATATTAAGGTCACGGATGTTGCTCTAACAACAAATGAACATGGGGGCATGGTCACTGATGTTCCTATAATAGGCGCAGGAGTCAATAGCGCTAATAGTATGATTGAATTATATGGCAATACAACGATTAAGAATGCTGGTGTTGGGCTTGTGGCAAGTAACGGTGGCGTAATTAAAATGATTGGGGGGACTATTACAACTTCTAAAACTGGTGTTGGCTTCGTGAACAGTAAGAGCGCCGAAAGTAAACTAGAAAATGTAATAATATCAACCGGTAAAGATAAAAATTCAGGCAAAGGAATTCTTCTAGAGAAAGAAAGTGGTCTCACTTTAAAAAATGTAAAAGTGACTCAAACAGGCAACAGCGTAATTGCAAATAATCGTTCTAACATAACAATCTCTGGAGGATCATTTGATTCAAGCTATGCAACAATATGTGCTCAAAACGGTAGCAGTATCACCTTAACGGACAATGCTCAAATTACGTCACATGATGAAGCAGGCCTCTATGCACGAGACTCAAAATCCACAATTACAATGACAACAGGAAACGTGACAGGAAAATATACAGCCTTAGAAGCAGACATAGGTGGCCATATTACGGTTACAAATGTTGCTTTAAAAGCAACTAATAATGGCAGTGGTGTAGCTGCTGGTGCAGCTGCCTCTGGCTCTAACAGTGTGATTGAATTGCTTGGCAATACAACGATCAGTGACGTTAAAATCGGAATTGATGCGCAAAACGATAGCACAATCAAAATGATCGGAGGAACCATTACTGCTTCTGAAGCAGGCGTTCACTTGTTAAAAAACAAGAGCAATAACAAACTGAAAGATGTAACGATATTAAATCGTAAGGATAATGCACTACTAATCAATGCAATAATTGCAAGAAGAAGTGCCATTACTTTAGAAAATGTAACCGTTCCGCAAGCAATCAATAGCATAATTTCAGATAATGGTTCTCAAATAACAGTTTCTGGAGGATCATTTAACGCAAAAGGTGCAGCAGTATCTGCCATAAACGGCAGTACTATTACTTTAACTGACAATGCTCAAATTACATCATCTGATGACAGTGGGCTCTATGCAAAAGATTCAAAATCCACCATCACCATAACGGGAGGAACAGTACAAGGTAAAACTACTGCATTATTTGCCGGAAACGGCGGACATATTAAAGCCACGAATGTTACTCTAATAACAGCAGATAATAACGGATTCGGTGCGGAAAGCCAAGATGTTGGCAGTTTAGTTGAATTATATGGCCATACAACGATTAAAAATGCTGAGATCGGACTTTATTCAGAAAATGGCAGCACAATCAAAATGAGTGGAGGGACAATAATTGCCGAAAATAGTGCATTTGTTGTAAATAATAATGGACATATTGATGTAACAAATGTTTCTGCCACAGCAGAAGATAGAGGTATCGCATTTGAAAAGTCTAAGAACAATAGAACATCAGAAATCAATTTAACCAATACAAAACTTCATATTAAAAACGGTACTGGAATTAATGCAAATGAATCAATTGGTAAAGCCAATCTCAAAAATTCAGAAATCCGTGCCAATGTTTTATTAGTAACCGAAGCTTCAACGAAAAAAAATGATTTCACTTTTACACTAAACGCCGATCACTCCATCTTAGACGGCAAAGTGAGCACTGAAAAAAAATTCAAAACAGTCTTTGATTTGCAAAACAATACGAAATGGACATTGAAAACAAGCACAAATAAAAAAAGCCAGAACAAAAAACTGCTTGATATTGCTCAAAGAGCACGTTCTGATATTTCTGTCCTTAACATCAATAACAGCTCTATTGTTTTTGAAGAGCCAACTGAAAATCATTATCACACGTTGCACATAGGATCTGGCAGACCAAATACTAAAAAAGTCTACAATGCTACAGGAAAAGCAGAAATTCATTTCAACGTCGAATGGAGTGATAGTGCTGCCATAAACAAACAAAAAGCTGACCATCTTCTGATTCACGGTGATGTTTCAGGTACTACACTGATTTATATCACTGGACATTTAGAAAAGAACAATATTAAAGCAGACGCTTCTGCTCTTACCAGTGCACGTGGTCTTTCATTCATTCAAGTTTTTGGGAAAGTAAATCAAAACTCTTTCAAACTTGCACAGGACTATATCACAATAAGTGGTTCACCTTATAAATATATACTGAAAGCTTATGGACCAAAATCAAACCACAGTAAAACAAATGCTGAACAAAACCTTTTAGGAGAAAATAAAAATTTCTGGGATTTTCGCTTACAACCAGTACTGCTTGATAGCGACTCAAAAGTAAAAACCATCGTGCCATAAATACAAACTATTTGATCAAGCCCCAATGCTCTCTTGTACGCTGGATTGACCAATATAGCTAAGCAAAATGCAACTGTTAACCAATATGCGACATTTGTCTTAAGGAAAAAATAAGACAAACGGAATGGCTTTTTCTTATACACCTATGGAAAAACAGGAAGCTTATTTTTTGATAAGTAGTACTTCTAGTAAATATGGTTATAGCAGTGCTCATCTTCGTTATGCTGCTCTACAAGGAGCTATTAACCTTGTCGCGCTAGAAGGGAAAAATATCTACAACACATTTTGGTCTTATAGAAACCTATGGACAACTCTCTTTGCACTCCAAAGAATATGCAAGACAGCAAGTAAGAGCATATTGAATAAATGGTCATTTCACTCACCGCCTATGGCAGTAAACAGCGTGACAGTGGTTTCTATCTTGATACGCTATTTATCCTATGGATTCCTAAAGAGAAAGATCACCAATGCCCTCATTAGTACAACCACAAAATTGAAAAATGCAAAAATGTTGGCGATCTCCACAACTGTTAGCAAACAATTTGCAACGGGTATCCAAGGCGTAACATTCGAACCGCAGGCACAGCTTGCCATCAACATTTGATGTTTGATACCATTAAAGATGCTGATAATCTGACCATTGAGATGCAAAATCCTTCTCAATGGATAATCCCGTGTTGGTGGACGTTTGACAAAAACCATTGCCACTGAAAACAGTCGTCCTATGTCTTTCTATGGAAAATTAAACTTAATCAAAACCTTTGGTGATGATCAGACATTCCATATTGATAAGTATTATAAATGTGACCCCTCGGGAAGTTCCGTTGAAGGTGGGCTTGGTATTAGTGCATAATTGTCCGCTAACCTCTCCCTTCATGGTGATGTCAGCTATCAACAAAAGCTTCAAAAAACTGGTATAAGTGGTACAAGCTTTTCAGGAGGAATACTCTATCAGTTTTAAATCAAGACTGTAAAAATAGCCTATTCAATTTAACAAAAAGGCAGCATATTGCTGCCTTTTTGGTTTATTATAAGCTGTTTTTAAGCGCTTTTTTAAATAGAGAACAGCGAAATATTTGAAGACAGTCATTGACCATTGGATGTTTTTTACAAAAAATTCTTTTTATAAAGAATAAAACTGTAAAAAAGAGAACAACCAAAAACAAAATGATATTGTAAAATAATGAGAAGCTTTTCTAGAAAATACAACATTACTATCTTTTGTTATTTCTCACGAGTTTAATGCTTAAAATCCCAAAATAAAACTTTTGAACATAAAATGATAAGTAAAAAATAATGCAATAATATCAAACAAAGGGATGTATGTTATAAGTCACTCATATATTTCAAAATGGAAGTTCTAATAGGATTTAAAATATTACAGCTCAAACACTGCCCAGAAAATTCATACTGAAAAAATCCTATTATCCCCTTCCCTCTTAACAATGCCGCCAAACATCTCCAGAAACTTCAAAACAAATAAAATTGCATTTTCTCTTCTGTAAAATTGATCATGCTCTTTGCTCTCTATGGACAATAGGCTCTATACTTGCTTCAAAAAACTCCTTTGTATAATCGTGTTGCGCATGTAGATTACGCAATTCATCATTGCTAAGCTCTTCAAGAATAATCCCTTTATGCATAATTCCAACACGTTCACAAATATGTGCAACAACAGCAAGATCATGGGATACCATTAAATAAGTAAGCTTTTTTCTCACGCGCAGTGATTTCAACAAGTTTAAAATTTCAGCCTGTACCGACACATCCAATGCAGATGTTGGCTCATCAAGCAACAACACCTCTGGCTCAATAATTAAAGCACGTGCAAGAGCAATACGCTGACGCTGCCCTCCAGACAACTCATGAGGATAACGATAAAGAAATGAAGAATCTAAACCAACGGAATCTAAAGCATCCTCCACCCGCTCTCTTTGATTATCCATTCCATGGATTTTGAGCGATTCAGAAAGAACCGTATGGACCATTTTTCTTGGATGCAGCGAAGCATAAGGATCTTGAAAAACCATTTGAATACAGCGTAAAAAATCCTTACTTCTTTTCTTTTCAACTTCTTGTCCAGCAAAAAGGAATTTTCCACTATAATCTGGAATAAGCCCCACCAATGTATTCAAAATAGTTGACTTTCCACATCCGGATTCACCAATCAAACCATAAGCTTCACCACGCTTAATATGAAAATTAACATTTTTAACAACTGTTACTGCCTTATGCCTGTGCCCAAAAGTTACAGATAAATTAGAAACATCAATAATATTCTCACAATTTGTCATGAGGAACCTCCTCAACGCCATTAACAATCGTAGGATTATACAACCAATCAGGATCACGCTCAGGAACAGCCAAAATATCAACTGGATTATCAAGCCGTGGCAAACTCGCGAGCAACGCCTTTGTATAAGGATGACAAGCGTGAGACAAATCAGAAGCAGGCAACTCTTCTAAGACACGGCCCGCATACATCACCAAAATACGATCACAAAAATCAGCAATCATATTTAAATCATGACTAATGAAAATAAGTCCCGTTCCAGATTTTGTCACAAGTTCATCTAATACAGATAAAACTTGTCGTCTGACCGTAATATCAAGTGCAGATGTTGGCTCATCGGCAATAATTAAATCAGGTTTTGGAATGAGCATCATTGCAATCATCACGCGCTGCCCCATCCCCCCAGATATTTCATGAGGAAAGAGACGCATCACATGTTCAGGATCACGAATATGAACAGATTCTAACATAGATATGGTGCGCTCCCTCGCTTCAGCTTTTGAAACACGGTAATGAATACGGTAAGCCTCCATAATCTGTTCCCCGATCCGTATTAATGGATTAAGTGAATATTTGGGATCCTGTAAAATCATTGAAATACGTTTCCCACGGATTTTTCGCATCTGAGATTCACTTGCGGCCAATAAATCAACATCCTCAAAGCGCATTTTTTTAGCTTTAACAATGGCTGCTTTTGGACTCAACCTTAGTATTGCGCGCCCAGTCATCGATTTTCCAGATCCGGATTCACCAACAATTCCAATTTTTTCTTTTCCAACAGAAAAACTAACGCCACGCACAACTTCTGAAATGCCGCGCGTTGTAGGAAAAGAAATACGTAAATCTTCTACTTCTAATAATTTATTACCCATTGCGTGGATCCAATACATCACGAAGACCATCACCTAAAAGGTTGAAAGCAAGACTTGCAAATAATATTGCACAGCCTGGTATTGCCGCCAACCACCAATTTGTCATCATAAATTCCCGCCCTGAAGAAAGCATCGCACCCCATTCAGGACTTGGAAGTTGAGCTCCCAACCCTAAAAAACCAAGACCAGCAGCCGTTAAAATAATTCCAGACATATCCAAAGTTAATCGTACAATCACTGAAGGAATACACATGGGCGCAACATGAAACAAAATAATTCGCCAAGCAGAGGCCCCTTGCAGGCGAACTACAGAAACATAATCAGAAGAACGTATTGTCAAAGTCTCAGCACGTGCTAAACGTGCAATTGGTGGCCATGCTGCAATTGAAATTGCAATAGAAGCATTTTCAATCCCTGGTCCCAATGCGGCTGAAAATGCAAGAGCTAAAATCAAACCTGGAAAAGCAAGAAAAATATCGACAATGCGCATGAGCACAGTATCAACCCATCCGCCCATATAACCAGATACAGTTCCAACAATAAGCCCTATTGGACCTACAATAACTGTTGTAAGAAAAACAACATAAAGAGTAATACGGGAACCAAAAACAAGGCGACTAAAAATATCACGTCCCAATTCATCTGTTCCAAAATAATGCGCCATAGAGGGTGGCTGCAACCGATGCCCCAGATCATTGCTAAGAAAATCATGCGTAGCAATCCAAGGAGCAAAAAATGCACATATGATAATAATACAAATAATAAGCAGACCGAATACAGCCGAAAAGTTATGAAAAAACTTAGCCAGTGCGTGATAAATTCTTTGTATGTTCGCTTGAATTATGGAGTTTGGAACAGGATCGTTTAACCAACTACCCAAAGAAGATGATGATCGCGATTTATGATGATTACTTACTGTCATATTCAACGTGTCCTTGGATCAAAAATGCGATAAAGCAAATCAGAAAATAAATTAATGGCGACAAAGATAAATCCTACAAGTAAAGTACATCCTACAACTGCATTCATATCTCCGGCTAAAAGAGCATTTGTCAAGTAATGTCCAAAACCAGGCCAAGCAAAAACTGTCTCCGTTAAAACAGCCCCTTCTAATAAAAAAGCATAAGAAAGTGCAACAACGGTAATAATTTGAACAGCAGCATTTCGAAAGGCATGCCCCCAAACGGTTCGCGCCCACGATAATCCCTTTACACGTGCAGTAATGATATATTCCTGATTAAGCTGCTCAATCATAAACCCACGAGTCATACGGCTAATATAAGCCATAGCACCGAAAGCCAAGATCAAAGCAGGCATAATAACGTGACTAAAAACATTACCAAAAGCCTCCCATTGTCCTTGGCTTGCAGTATCCCAAAGGAAAAATCCTGTTTTTGGTTCAAAAGAATATTCATAAAGAAAATCAAGTCGTCCTGGGCCACCAACCCAGCCAAGCTTGGCGTAAAATATTAACAACGCCATTAATCCGAGCCAAAATGTTGGAGTAGAATAACTTACAAGTGTAAAAACACGGACAACATAATCAATAAATGAATCGCGATACATTGCTGCAAAAACACCAAATGGAATTCCAAGACTTGTGCCAATAACAATAGCAACGGTTGCAAGCTCTAATGTTGCAGGAAATACACGCATAATATCGGCTAGAACAGGTCGCCCAGAAGTTAAGGAATCTCCAAAATCAAACAAAAATACATTATGAAGATATTTCCAATATTGGACAATCAATGGCTTATCAAGACCCAGCTTATAATACATTGCATCATAAGCTTCCTGACTAATATTATCACCAAGAATAGATAGAACCGGATCTAGAGGAAGAAGATGACCAAGAAAAAAAGTGATCGTCACCAACCCAAGCAATGTGATAAAAACTGAAATAAGAAGTTTCAATCCTTTGCATAAAAAATCCCATAAAAATAATTTTTTCTGCTTTTCTGATACAGCTCTTTCAGTCTCTGAAAGTGGCAAAACCATTATAAAAATCCCCTCTGTAGCGACAAAACATAAAGCAAATACTTTTTTATATAACAAAACAATCTCTTATTAAGCATGTTCTACAATCCTTTTCTATAACATGCTTCTTTTTATTTTTCTGCTTCATTGTAATAAAGTCTATAACTGTTCCAAATCCATTTTTTGACATCAGGCCCCATACCAACGGTATAATATGTCTGAAATAAATAAACCATAGGACCATGCTCTAGCACATAATGCTGTAAAGTACGATATTGCATGATACGCTTATTGGGGTCTTTCTCAAACAAAGCATCCATCACCATGTTATTAATATTTTCATCATAATACCCAGCGCGCCAAGCTAAATACATATTGTGCTTTTTTGTAAATGTTGGATCAGGGTTAAACACGTGATTTAATGAAGCAGGATGTCCATCAGGATCGGCACTCCCCCACCCCATAATAGCAGTATCATAATTTCCACCACGTACACGGCTCAACAATTGATTTTGTGCCATTTTTTCAATTGTAAGCTCAACACCAATTTTGCGTGCATTGGCTTGAATAGACTGTGCAACAGACGACATATAACTAAGGCTTCCAACTAAAAGATTAGCTTTAAACCCATTAGGATAACCAGCTTCAGTAATCAGTTGTTTTGCTTTTTTCAAATCCAACTGAAAAGGCAAACCTTCTTTTTCATCTAAAGCACCTGGAACACCTAAAGACATATAAGTTGCCCGAGGAATAGCAATCCCTTTCAAAACAGTTTTTCCAAGACCTTCATAATCAACCAAATAACGAAGTGCCAATCTGACCTTTTCATTCGCAAAAATTGCATTCTTATTATTTAACGATAAGTAAATAATCTGCGGACGCAAAACACGACTAATTTTGACTGGGCCTCCTTTTTTTTCAAGATCTAAAATATCCTCTGAAGAAAGATCACGCACTATATCCACATCACCTTTTTCCAAAAGAAGTCTTTGACTTGATGAATCCGCTACATGCTGCACAACAATCTGCTTAATTTTAGGCACATCGCCCCAATAATGTTGTGTCGCCTCTAACACAACTTTATCTCCTGGAGACCAGCTCACCAATTTATAAGGTCCAACACAAGCTGTATGTGTTGCTAAATATTTATTCCCCATATCACCGTTAATACTCTGTGCTTCAATTGTTTTCCGATCAAGCAAAGCAGAAGCATAAGATTGTCCAATAACAGTCAATATGAGCTGAATAGGATAGGGTTTATCTAATTTTAATTGTAAAGTCTTATCATCAAGAGCCTGAATATTTGTTTCAATATTGTTTTTGGTAAACCCATAATCCATTAAAGATTGAGCATAGCTTAATCCTAATTTAATAATCCGTCGCATCGACCATACCAGATCTTGCGCTGTAGCCATCCTTCCATCATTAAACTTTAAATCATCACGAAGATGAAAGACTATTCTTTTGCCATTGTCTAAAACGTCCCAAGATTTTGCCATAGCAGGGCGAATTTTTGTAGGATCATGCTCATCATATTGCACTAACGCGCTGCAAATATTCGTCAATAACTCACTCGTCACAACCTCAACAGTTTGCGCTGGATCAAAACTACTAATTGAATCAATATTCCATGCCATTACCAATATATCTTTAGATGAGGCACTGAATGCCGATGTTACAGCCCCATTAAAAAAAACGATTGAGCTTAATAAAATAGAAAATTTTTTCAATATTCTTTGTTTTCCCATTTTATCTCTTCCTTTTGTATTCTTCTACCTTTTCACACAAAGTGATTGTTATTTTGCTTAAATAGCATAGCATTAGACATCAATTTCATTTAATCAAACTAAGCATCTATAAAATAATTTTCTTATACATCAGTCTATATTCGGGATGCAGAGACTATAACCATAAACAAAGATCCTCCCCAATATAACTTTCTATATTCATCGCTCCCTATAAACGATCTTAATTATATACTGCTACTACACAAATATCCCTCACAGTTTCATCCTAAAAAAACTGAAGAGCTTTATATGGGAGAATATTTTCATCATGCAATTATGATTAAGCTCTTTTTAGCTTTGATAACACTAAAAAGACACACTTATTTTTCAATTTTACTATAAAAAATACGCGGTGCACTATTCCAAACCCATTTTTTGACATCAGGCGTCATCGCGACAACGCTATATTGTTGAAAGATAAACGCATAAGGTCCTTTTTGCATTAATTCACGTTGTAAATCAGCATAAAGTTGTGCCCGTTTTTGCGGATCTTTTTGAAATAACGCCTCTTCAACTTTTTGATTCATATTGGCATCAAAATACCCATGCTGCCAACTAGGATAGGCTGTATTTCTAGCCTCAAAACGATTATCTGGATTGAAAATAAGACGTGAAGCCATTGTATGAGGATCCACAGAATCATTATTCCATCCGATAAAAGCCGTATCAAAAGCCCGTGCATTAACTTTTGAAAACAACTGTGTACCTGCTACACGTTCAATTTTAAGACGCACCCCCGCCTGTGCGGCACTATCTTGGAGTGACTGAGCAAGTAACAAAGTATAAGGAGTGTTTGACACGAGAAAATTTGCCTCAAATCCGTTCGGATAACCAGCCTCTGCTAAAAGCTGTTTTGCTTTTGCAATATCAAGTTTAAAGGGTTGCCCCTCTTTTTCATCCAAAGCCCCAACATTGCCAAGAGGAATAAAACTGGCCCGTGGGATACCAATCCCTTTGAGAAGCTTCTTGCCAAGACCTTCATAATCTATGAGATAACGCATCGCCAAGCGCACTTTTTCCTTAGCAAAAATAGGATTCGTCGTATTGAATCCCCAGTACATCATAGTTGGCACTAACACTCTTTCAACTTTAACATCTGTTGTTTTTTGCAGATCTGCAAGATCTTCAGGTGTCAAATTACGAGCAACATCAATATCATGTNTTGGCACTAACACTCTTTCAACTTTAACATCTGTTGTTTTTTGCAGATCTGCAAGATCTTCAGGTGTCAAATTACGAGCAACATCAATATCATGTTTTTGCAACAACAAACGTTGTGTTCCGGGCTCTGCAACATGGCGAATTAAAATCTGCTTCAGTTTAGGCGCTTGTCCCCAATAGTGAGAGCTTGCACGCAACAAAAGAGCTTCTCCAGGGCGCCAACTTTTTAACTGATAAGGACCAACACAAGCAGCATGACTTTTCAAATACTGATTTCCAAAATCGCCATTTTTTTCGTGCTTCATAATCGTCTTACGATCAAGCAAAGCTGTTGCACGACTCGCAACAATATTATTAAGAATGAGCTCTGCTGGATAAGGCTTATCAAATTTCATCACCACTGTTTTCTCATCGGGAGCTTGCAAAGCATCATCAACATTTTGTTCTGTAATTCCATATTCATTAAAAATTGCCGCATTACCCATCTTCAATTTGACAATCCGCTTCATACCCCAAACAAGATCATTGGCATTGGCTGATCTGCCATCATTAAACTTCAAACCATCACGTAAATGAAAAGTAATCACCGTACTGTAATCATCACCTGAAACATCCCAATGTGTTGCTAAAGCGGGAACCATTTTAGCAGGATCATCTGTCGCAGTACTGACCAAATTATCACAAATATTGTAAATAATTTCACTTCCATAAACATCATTAAGTTGTGCGGGATCAAATGTACTAATTGCATCAAGATTCCAAGCCATCACAAGGGTATTAGCCGGTGTTTTTGCTGAAACTTGTTGTGCAACCATCGCCAAAGCTATAAAAGCAGAAACAAGAGAGCTGCTACTTTTCAATATTGTTTTCTTCAAGTTCATAAACTTTTCCCTTTATTTATTTTTTATCAATTAATGACGCTGAAATAATATAGCAAATTTATAATTATAACATTGAATAAATACGTTCTAATCGCCTATATTTCTAATCACCTACACAGAGTCATCTACTTGATAAATTCATTGACTTACGTCTCAATAAACCATAGCGAACATACAATATATGTTTTGCTAACCAGTATTACATTCTTTTCATAACCTCTTTGCATATGATAATGCACTATATCAGTTCCCTATTAATCATCAACAAGCCTTGTCGCCCAAAAAAATAGTGAGCTTTAAAAAGATCATTACGCAAAAATTTATGAATTCATTATTCTATTCCTTTAGGCGACATTTAAAATAAAATATGCAAACTTTAAAAATAGTCATCCCCCTCAAACACTCAGTTTCAAGATGCGGCGCATCTTTACTACATGACCAAAACGGCACTGAAACAGCAGAAAGACATAAGAAAATATCTTTTCTAAAACGCTACCCCCCACAACAATCTGCTTAATCTTTTGAAAACTAAGTGTCAAAAGTTTTACGTTTTTACCAACAAAACCAAACGCGTTAACAAAGATAAAGGAAAAATGAGAAGAATCATTCCCTCCACGCTTTATCTTTTTAGAAATAAAGCTTACAATAAAAGAATACACACTAAAATGCATTCTCCCATTGATAAAAACAAAATTCATTAGACGCTTCCCCCCAAAGACATAACGAATACAAACCCTTCTAAACTTTAGTGTGCATCATTGCTTTACCACTATAAAAATAGAACAGAAAGCAACATACCGCAATAGAACTCTCGTTTCCAGCGGAAACATACAGAGATTCAACGAAGCAATGCAGTGAATACCAGTCTGTCTGAGCTTAAGTATCCTCCCAAAACTGGAGCTCACACGCAGTAAAATTCCTCTCTAGTGAAGGAAAGTTATCAGATAATAAAACCTAACACAAGCAGCTTGAGTCATTTAACTTCAATTTTTCATCGCTGCATTTCATTTTATATTGCCTAGGTAAGCATTGGGCAATCGACCTACATATAAATAAACCAACAGTCATACAAGCAAAGTAAAACAATGCAACAACAGCACCCCATCTAAAAACCACTTTGCATTCGTCAATAAACATGAATAAAATATTCATTAATTATAACGGTCATGTCACTAACGGAAATAAAAACACCTCTTCTGAAGCATTATAAATGCCAAAGACTGTTACACAACATTGAGAGCTAGTAAATGTGTGATGGTGCCGATCTTCTCCTTCATAAGCGTAAAGATGGAGTGCACGATGGATTTACTGTCATAGCATTCATGAGCTGCATCGCAAAATGGGCTTTGGTGTAACTAGATGTTTCTTTAAAACATACAAGACATTACCATTATCTCACTTCAGATACATAACAGTTAAGATATCACTCCTTTTTGCGTCTGTTTTTTCATCCTCAAAATTATACCTTTATCGTTTTTAGTGCCAACAACAATAGAAAATCATTAATATTGTATAGTTTGTATATTTCAATTATCTTATACAGCGGAATTGTATAATTTATACATTTATTAAATAATTCAATTATTATCCTATTGATCATTACTCTTACAAAAGACAGTTTGCCAATTTATCGACAAAAACATCCTTCAAGATGATCATTAACAATCCCTACGGACTGCATAAAAGCATAACAAATTGTGGGACCAACGAATGTCCAGCCACGTCTCTTCAAGTCTTGAGAAAGACGAAGAGAAGCAGGTGTCATAGGGTTAGCCAACAGTGTTTGAAAATCTATCTTTTCATAACGCTCTGATGGTGGTGGTTGAAAAGACCAAAAATAGTGGGACAAACTTCCCCACTCTGTTATAATTTCTTGTGCTCTAAGTGCATTATTAAGCACTGATTGAATTTTTCCTTGATGGCGAACAATGTCTTTATTTTGCATTAACATTTTCACCTTTAGCTCATCGTAATGAACAATCTTTTCAAAGTCAAAGTGATCAAATGCAACGCGAAAAAAAGAGCGTTTTTTTAAAATTGTAAACCAAGAAAGCCCCGCTTGGAAACCTTCAAGACAAATTTTCTCAAACAAACGAATATCCTCAAAAACAGGCTTTCCCCATTCGGTATCATGATAAGCACAATAAAGTGGATCCGTTCCAGCCCATGCGCAACGAACTTTTCCATCTACTCCCTTAAGAAGACCTTCCGCAAGCATGGCATTAACCGTATTAAAAGAGAGTTCCTTGATCATCGCTTGGCGACTTTATCTGCTTGTGTTTTGACCGTTTAGCGGAAATAGGCTCTTGTGTTGCAACACTGATATCTCCATCAAAAAAACGTAAATTTATGTGCCCCATTTCAGGAAACTGAGCCAAGCGTTTAATGGGCTTATTCTCTTTCCCCAAAGCCAAAACAAAACCGCGCTCCAAAATATTCTGATATGAAGTGCTTTTTAAAAGCCTAGATACTACCTCTAACCCAGCACGTTGTTTTTCCACACTACGCACAAAAGCACGCTGAAGACGTACCGTATATTCCTTTGTATTGCGTTGTGCTTTTTCACTATTTAACAAACGCAGTGAAAGACGCACACCAAGTGCATGAAAAGAAAAACGTTTTTTATCGTAGCTTACACAAAGAGCACGCTGCAATCGACTTGAAGTTTCATCCAAACCACGCCGTGGTAGAGCAAAAAGTTGATCGGCAGTCGGAAGAGCTCGTAGAGTAGCACGCAATTTTTGTCGATAAAAATCCAAATAACGCGCGAGTCCCTTGCGCAAACGTGCATCAAGCGATGCCACCAGCACCTCGAGATCAAGCTTAACAGGAACAGCCCGTTCTGCTGCGGCGGTAGGAGTTGGAGCGCGCCAATCAGCCACATAATCAATCAAGGTCCAGTCCGTTTCATGCCCAACAGCAGAAATAACAGGAAGAGAAGATTCATAAATAGCACGAACAACAGCTTCGTCATTAAACCCCCACAAATCTTCTAAACTTCCTCCTCCCCGTGCAACAATAATAAGATCAGGTTTTGGAATAAGTCCACCTGGACCAAGAGCATTAAAACCTTCAACAGCAACAGCCACTTCCCTCCCACTTGTTTCCCCCTGAACACGTACAGGCCAAACCAAAATATGCAACGGAAAACGATCGGATATACGATGAATAATATCACGAATAACAGCACCTGTTGGTGATGTTACAACGCCTAAAATTCGAGGCATATAAGGCAAAGTTTTTTTCTTTTCTTCATCAAACAAGCCTTCTTCTAAAAACTTTTTCTTACGATTTTCAAGAAGTGTCATCAAAGCACCAACCCCCGTTGGTTCAAGAGCCTCAATGACAATTTGATATTTCGATGACCCTGGATAAGTTGTAAGTTTACCAACAGCAACTACTTCCATCCCTTCTTCAGGAGGAAATTTGAGCTTTTCCATAACTCCACGCCAAATAACAGCTTCCAACCGTGCCTTATCATCTTTTAAAGCAAAATAAGCATGTCCCGAAGCATGAGTACCACGGTACCCTGATATCTCCCCACGCACCCGTACATAACCAAACTTTTCTTCAACAACACGCTTTAGAGCCCCTGCTATTTCGGAAACAGTGAATTCTGCCACATTTGTTACACCTGTTTTTTCACTAAACAAACTTACCATTTTTCAATTCTTTACGCCCGTTTCTGTGAATCTTTTTGAAACAACACATCTTTAAACTTTTGATTTATAGCTTCATCAAAATACCCATAACACCGGCTAGAACAGCTTATATTTTTAATTTCAAATCGATTATCAGGGTTGTAAAAAAACTTGAAGCCGTTGTATGGGGATGTCTAAAGTCATTATTTCATCCGAAAATTGTATCAATAGAAGTTAAAATATTCAATCCTAACATCCAAACAAACACATCTTCTATAAGAATTCCTGAAATAAAATTCTCTACACAACATAGTAATCCATTCCCGATAAAATCCAATGTATTGCAAAGTATTAAAGAGCTTTGCAATACATCAAATATATCATGACCATGTTTTTTATATTTTATAAACCTGATACCTTTTTATTTTTCAATTGCACTATAAAAAATACGTGGTGCACTATTCCAAACCCATTTTTTAACATCAGGCGTCATCGCTATCGTGTGATACGTCTGATAGATAAAAGCATAAGGTCCTTTCTGCATAAATTCACGTTGCAAATCAGCATACATTTGCGCCCGTTTTTTGGGATCTTTTTGAAACAACGCATCTTGAACCTTTTGATTCATAGTTTCATCCAAATACCCATGGCACCAACTCGCATAGCCTGTATTTTTAGCCTCAAGCCGATTATCTGGATTATAAATAAGACGTGAAGCCATTGTATGAGGATCCGCAGAATCATTATTCCATCCGAAAAAAATTGTATCAAAAGTACGTGCAGATAGTTTTGAAAATAACTGCGTGCCTACGAAGCGTTCAATTTTAAAACGTACCCCTACCTTTTTTGCATTATCTTGGAGAGACTGAGCAATAGGCAAAGCAAAAGGATAAGGAGAGGCACCGGCAAAAATACTGGCCTCAAAACCATCCGGATAACCTGCCTCTGTTAAAAGTTGCTTTGCTTTTTGGAGATCAAGTTTAAAGGGTTGTCCCTCTTTTTCATCCAAAGCTCCAAGATTACCAAGAGGAATAAAACTTGCACGTGGAATACCAACATCTTTGAGAAGAGTCTTACCGAGTCCTTCATAGTCAATAAGATAGCGCATCGCTAAACGCACTTTTTCATTGGCAAAAATAGGGTTTGTCACATTGAACCCCCATATGATCACGGATGGCTCTAACACTCTTTTAACTTTAATATCCGTTGTTGCTTGGAGATCTGCCAAATCCTCTGGCATCAGATTACGTGCAACATCGATATCGTGTTTTTGCAACAATAAACGTTGTGTTCCAGGTTCCGCAACATGGCGAATTAAAATCTTCTTCAATTTAGGCGCCTCCCCCCAATAATTGGAGCTTGCACGCAACAAAATTCCTTCTCCAGGGCGCCAACTCTCTAGCTGATAAGGACCAACGCAAGCAGAATGGCTTGCCAAATACCGGTTTCCCATATCACCATTTTTTTCGTGTTTCATGAGTGTCTCACGATCAAGCAAAGCAAGAGTACGACTAGTGGCAAAATGGCTAAGAATGAGCTCTGCTGGATAAGGTTTATCAAATTTCATCACAACCGTTTTGTCGTCCGGTGCTTGAAAAGCCTCATCAACGTTTTGTTCTGTAATCCCATATTCATTAAATGTCGCCGCAGTAGCCATCTTCAATTGAACAACCCGCTTCATGCTCCAAATAAGATCATTGGCATTCGCAGGACGACCATCGTTGAACTTCAAACCATCACGCAAATGAAAAGTAATCACCGTACTCTGATCATCACTTGAAACATCCCAACTCTTCGCTAAAGAAGGAACCATTTTAGCAGCATCATCTGTAGCAGAAACGACTAAATTATCACAAACATTAACAAGAACTTCATTACCATAACGGTCATTGATTTGTGCGGGATCAAATGTACTTATTGTATCAAGATTCCAAGCCATCACAAGCGTATCGGCAGGTGTTTTCGCTGAAACTTGTTGCACAAACATCCCCATTGCAAGAACAGCAGAAACAAAAGAACTGCCCTTTTTCAATATTTTTCTTTTCACGTTCATAGAATTTTCCTTTTAAGATTTAAGGTTATTGTATAACTTCCCATGTGACAACATACAAAAATGATAAGATCATGCTTAGAAAACACGCCTCCTAGAGGTAAAATATCAAAATCTCTAAAAGCAGCAGCCACTTTTCAAAAGCTCCTTCCCCCCCAAATACGTATAGAACAAACGAACATATGCAACGCAAAACGATCTGATTAAAATGAAGCTATCACGCACGATAGCACACGACATCACGGCACTTATAATTCAGAGCATATCAGACCAAAATCCTTCCTTGCTTCATTAAAAAGATTTCTTTTTCAAGTTTCTTCTTGCGATTTTCTAAAAAGTATCATCAAAGCGCTACTCTAATTACTTCAAAAGCCTCAAAACAATTTGATATTTTGATGATCCTGAATAAATTTTTTCGTAACCATTTTCACCCTTCTTCAGAAGAAAATTCGAACTTTATTATAACTCCGTATCAAATAACAGCTTCGAACCTATAGATTATCATATTTTAAGTCATAAGGAATGTAACCTGAGGTATGAGAAGAGTAGCTTGATGTTTCCCACGTACCCGCATACAACAGTTTTTTTCACCAAAACATTTTAAAGTCCCCATTTTTTCAGAAACACTAAATTTTGCTTTATTCGTTACACCTGTCTTTTGCAACAAACAAATTTATTACTTTTTATACATATAAATTGAAATATCAAATATTAATATCTATACACGTAGAATTTATCGAGATAAATAACCTCTCTTCCCAATAGAATGTTTTGAAATAAAATTCTCTACACAACATAGTAATCCATTCCCGATAGAATTCAACGTATTGCAAAGTATTAAAGAGCTTTGCAATACATCAAATATATCATGACCATGTTTTTTATATTTTATAAACCTGATACCTTTTTATTTTTCAATTGCACTATAAAAAATACGTGGTGCACTATTCCAAACCCATTTTTTGACATCAGGTGTCATCGCTACAGAAACATATGTCTGATAGATAAAAGCATAAGGCCCTTTCTGCATAAAATCACGTTGTAAATCAGCATACATTTGCGCCCGTTTTTTGGGATCTTTTTGAAACAACGCATCTTGAACCTTTTGATTCATAGTTTCATCCAAATACCCATGGCACCAACTCGCATAGCCTGTATTTTTCGCCTCAAGCCGATTATCTGGATTATAAATAAGACGTGAAGCCATTGTATGGGGGTCCCCAGAGCCATTATTCCATCCGAAAAAAATCGTATCAAAACCACGCGCATAAAATTTTGAAAACAACTGCGTACCTACAAAACGTTCAATTTTAAAACGTACTCCAACTTTTTTTGCATTGTCTTGGAGAGACTGAGCAATAGGCAAAGCAAAAGGATAAGGAGAGGCACCGGCAAAAATACTGGCCTCAAAACCATCCGGATAACCGGCTTCCGTTAAAAGTTGCTTTGCTTTTTGGAGATCAAGTTTAAAGGGTTGTCCCTCTTTTTCATCCAAAGCTCCAAGATTACCAAGAGGAATAAAACTTGCACGTGGAATACCAACATCTTTGAGAAGAGTCTTACCGAGTCCTTCATAGTCAATAAGATAACGCATCGCCAAACGCACTTTTTCATTGGCAAAAATAGGGTTTGTCGCATTAAATCCCCATATGATCATGGAGGGCGCCAACACTTTTTCAACTTTAATATCCGTTGTTGCTTGGAGATCTGCCAAATCCTCTGGCATCAGATTACGTGCAACATCGATATCGTGTTTTTCCAATAATAAACGTTGCGTTCCAGGTTCCGCAACATGGCGAATTAAAATCTTCTTCAATTTAGGCGCCTCCCCCCAATAATTGGAGCTTGCACGCAACAAAATTCCTTCCCCAGGGCGCCAACTTTCTAGCTGATAAGGACCAACACAAGCAGAATGACTGGCCAAATATCGGTTTCCCATATCGCCATCTTGTTCGTTTTTCATGAGTGTCTCACGATCCAGCAAGGCAGCAGCGCGATTAGTGGAAATATTGCTAAGAATGAGCTCTGCTGGATAAGGTTTATCAAATTTCATCACCACCGTTTTGTCGTCCGGTGCTTGAAAAGCCTCATCAACATTTTGTTCTGTAATCCCATATTCATTAAATGTTGCCGCATTAGACAATTTCAATTTGACAACCCGCTTCATACCCCAAACAAGATCATTGGCATTCGCAGGACGACCATCATAAAACTTTAAACCATCACGCAAGTGAAAAGTAATCACCGTACTCTGATCATCACTTGAAACATCCCAACTCTTCGCTAAAGAAGGAACCATTTTAGCAGCATCATCTGTAGCAGAAACGACTAAATTATCACAAATATTGTTAACCACTTCAATTCCATAACGGTCATTGAGTTGTGCAGGGTCAAATGTATTTATTGGATCGAGATTCCAAGCCATCACAAGCGTATCGGCGGGTGTTTTTGCTGAAACTTGTTGCACAAACATCCCCATTGCAAGAACAGCAGAAACAAAAGAACTGCCCTTTTTCAATATTTTTCTTTTCACGTTCATAGAATTTTCCTTTTAACGTTTATTGTATAAATTCTCCATGCAGCAAAACGTGCTTAATTTAAGTTTAGACGAACGATAGGCTCCTAAAGACCAAACTTTAAAATCTTCAAGAACAAGCACCTCTTGCCAATGACTCCTCTTGTCTACACTTATAAGCCAAACTAAAACATACAAAGGAAAACACTCTGATATACAATGAACGCTCACCAACAACAGAGCTTAATCACGATATCATAACGCCTACTATTGAAGACTATAAAACCTGTATTTTTTCTATCTTGTTAAGCAAGCTTGTCTCGTATTTCTTCCGGCGTTTTCTATACCATCAAAGCACTACCCCTTTTGGCTCAAGTACCTTAATAACAAAGAGCCTTCATAACAATTTGACGATTTGATAAAACAGAAAAATTCGTTAGTTTGCCAAATGCAACGACTTTTATTCCTTCTTCAAAAGAAAATTTAATTTTTTCATCACTCCCCGTAAAATAACTCCCTCCAATTGACATCTCATCATCTTTCAAAGCAAAAGAAAATATAAACACCATAAAAAACTGATATCCTTTGTGTACCCCCATAACAAAACTTTCCTTCAACATCGCAAAACCTTTGCACCTTTAGCACTACTAAATTCCGCACATTTGTTACACTTCGTTTCTTTATGTTATACTCAGTTTTTTAACAAATAAATTGACCACTTTCTAATTCAGAAAAATTGAAATATCTATCTTAACATCCACTTAAATACACCTCTAATGAGAATGAAAAATATCTTTAAACGAATGTCTTGAAAAGACATTCAACAATATATCACGCATTACCTATGATCTTCGACGCACTGCAAAGCTTAAAATTTATACAATACGCCGAATATATCATGACGATGCCCTTTATCTATTGAACAGCATTGAAGACACTCTTATTTTTCAATTTTACTATAAAAAATATGTGGCGCACTATTCCAAACCCACTTTTTGATATCAGGTGTCATCGCGATAACGCTATATTTTTGAAAGATAAACGCATAAGGTCCTTTTTGCATCAGTTCACGTTGTAAATCAGCATAAAGTTGCGCTCGTTTTTGCGGATCTTTTTGAAATAACGCCTCTTCAACTTTTTGATTCATATTGGCATCAAAATACCCATGCTGCCAACTAGGATAGGCTGTATTTCTAGCCTCAAAACGATTATCAGGGTTATAAACAAGACGTGAAGCCATTGTATGAGGATCCGCAGAATCGTTATTCCATCCGACAAAAATCGTATCAAAAGCCCGTGCATAAAGTTTGGAAAACAACTGTGTACCTGCCAAACGCTCAATTTTAAGACGCACCCCTGCCTGTGCGGCACTATCTTGGAGTGACTGAGCAACCAACAGCCTATAAGGAGCATTTGATACGAGAAAATTTGCCTCAAATCCATTCGGATAACCAGCTTCTGCTAAAAGCTGCTTAGCTTTTGCAATATCAAGTTTAAAGGGTTGCCCCTCTTTTTCATCTAAAGCCCCAAAGTTGCCAAGAGGAATAAAACTGGCCCGTGGAACACCAACACCTTTGAGAAGCTTCTTGCCAAGACCTTCATAATCTATGAGATAACGCATCGCCAAACGTACTTTTTCCTTAGCAAAAATAGGATTTGTCATGTTAAATCCCCAGTACATCATAGATGGTTCTAACACTTCTTCGATTTTAACATCTGTTGTTTTTTGCAGATCTGCAAGATCTTCAGGGGTCAAATCACGAGCAACATCAATATCGTGCTTTTGCAACAACAAACGTTGTGTTCCGGGCTCTGCAACATGGCGAATTAAAATCTGCTTCAGTTTAGGCGCTTGTCCCCAATAGTGAGAGCTTGCACGCAACAAAAGAGCTTCTCCAGGGCGCCAACTTTTTAACTGATAAGGACCAACACAAGCAGCATGACTTTTCAAATACTGATTTCCAAAATCGCCATCTTTTTCATGCTTCATAATTGTCTGACGATCAAGCAAAGCGGTTGCCGGACTTGCAACAATATTATTAAGAATGAGCTCTGCTGGATAAGGCTTATCAAATTTCATCACCACTGTTTTTTTATCTGGGGCTTGCAAAGCATCATCAACATTTTGCTCTGTAATTCCATATTCATTAAAAATTGCCGCATTACCCATCTTCAATTTGACAATCCGCTTCATACTCCAAAGAAGATCATTGGCATTGGCTGATCGACCATCATTAAACTTCAAACCATCACGTAAATGAAAAGTAATCACCGTACTGTGATCATCACCTGAAACATCCCAATGTGTTGCTAAAGCGGGAACCATTTTAGCAGGATCATCTGTCGCAGTACTGACCAAGTTATCACAAACATTGCGAACAATTTCACTTCCATAAACATCATTAAGTTGTGCGGGATCAAATGTACTGATTGCATCAAGATTCCAAGCCATCACAAGGGTATTAGCCGGTGTTTTTGCTGAAACTTGTTGTGCAACCATCGCCAAAGCCATAAGAGCAGAAACAAGAGAGCTGCTATTTTGTAATATTTTTTTCTTCAAGTTCATAGACTTTTCCTTTTAAAGTTTACTATATAAATTTCCCACACAACAAGCACATGCTTAATAATAAGGTTAGATGATCCATAAGCGCCTCAAACAAAGTATTATTAAAACCTTCAAACAAC
Source organism: Bartonella sp. AP11XZML (assembly GCF_042196445.1). Lineage (NCBI taxonomy): Bacteria > Pseudomonadati > Pseudomonadota > Alphaproteobacteria > Hyphomicrobiales > Bartonellaceae > Bartonella > Bartonella sp. AP11XZML. Next base: position 21,242 of record NZ_JBHIQF010000040.1, on the reverse strand, counting down.
ACCACTTACCAACCACGGACTTCTACCCATGGCTATAAGCCAAGACAAACCAAAACATGCAACAACAAACACTCTGACATACAATGAATGCTCCCCCATAACAGAGCCTATTCATGATGTCATAACGCCTACGATTGAAGACTATAAAACCACTATTTTCTCTCTTTTGTCGGGTAAGCTTGTCTCTTCTTTCCTCTCGCCTTTTTATGCCATCAAAAGGCTCTTCCTTGTTAGCTTAAACGCCTTAATAACAAAGAGCTCTACTAACAATTTGACATTTTAACAAAACAGGAAAATTTACCCATCAACCGACATGACCTCCTCCCCTACAAGAGGAATTTTGAATTTTTCCATAATCCTCTGCTAAATAACAGCTTTTAAATTATATTTTATTTCTAAATAAAAGGAGCATAGGCTCCCCTGATATTCCTTTACGCACCCACACATAACAAAACTTTTTTCCACATCGTATTTTTAATATCTTTGCTCCTTTAACAACACTCAATTCATTGCTTACATTTTTTCAGAAAAAAAAGATCTTTTCAATGCACTAAGGTTGAAATATCTAAATATAATACCTATATAAGCACACCCTTATTAGAATAGATAGTCTTTTTTTAAGTAAACTGTCTTGAAATATTATTTCTATACACGACAATAATAAGTTCGTTACAAAATCTTCAATATACTAGAACTCTCACTCTGATAAGAAATGCTGAAACGTTATAAAATTTCTCTACAAATTCTCGAGACGAAAGGATATCCCTTCATTTAATAAAAGAAGCGCCATGAAAATATCGCAAAAAATGCAATAAAACATGTGTATATTTCAAAAACCAGCACCGTTAACCAGACTAAGGTGATAAACTCAAAAAGTAAGAAAAAATAAAAAAATGTTTTTCCTTTATGATAATAACATCGTTGTACTATGATAATACAATAAAAAACACGATCTTCGAAAGTATCTTAGAATGAAGCGAAAAAAAAATTTATTAAATTCTTTTCATGCGTTTCTTGGAGAAAAATTAAGCCGCGTTAGTCTAAAATTGCTTATTCTTTCATTCTTCATTGGCATCGTAATGAATTTTTTGGGATGGACACCTCGAAACCTCATACAAAAAATAGTAGATTTTTTTCAATCACTATGGGAAGCAGGATTTATAACGCTTACAAATTTCTTCCATATAACTATGACAGGAGCTATTGTTGTTGTGCCTATTTTTCTTATCTTACGAATTTTTCATAAAAAATAAAAGCCTTAACATTTTCCTTGCGTTAATCTTTTCGAAAAATCAAACGACACAAAAATCCTGTAGTAATAGCAATAATCACTGCAACAATACCATATAAAAAACGATACTTGTGCGCTGCATAAAAAATTGTATAGGTGATATGTGCTTTAACAATTTCAAGAGTCGTTGTTGCACTATCAATAAACTGTCCATCACGAAAAAGATAAGCACGAACTTTATAATGTCCAACTGGGATATTTGCTGGCAAACGAAAATGCGCTGTGAAAAGTGTGTCAGAACCAAAACGAACCCCACCCACTTCCTCATAATAAAGGCTTTTAGCTTTTTGCAATTTTATAAGTTCATCGCGAAAGATTTGTATTTTTTTCTGATCTTGTTCATCCGTCTGCAATGGCAAATAGAGTAATCCTAACCCTAAGCGTTTATAATCTTCAATGCTCGTAATACCGTCAATTTCACGTGTTGTGACCATAGAGTAAAAAAGAGGAACCTTTTTAAAAATAAGAGAATCTGTATTGACCCATACACCGGCATTGCGTTTTTTTTCTCGCATCACCATTGTCCGATCTTGTCCCTCCAAGCTTACAACAATATCATAACGGTTCTGTCGAGAATATAACGGATCAATATTTTCCAAAACACCAGCAATATAAAGATCACGACCAGCAAAATTTGCATCCACAGTGATCGTATTCGTTGTTACAATAATTTGGACAGTTTCGTGGTCAACTTGATCAATGAATGTAGCTGGCGTCCCAACATGTGACCATGTAGAAAAAGAAATAAAACAAAAGCAACCTGTAATGATGTATAAAGAAAATAATCTACCCATTTTTATCTCATAAGAATATCCAGAGAGAAAAGATTATCAGGGCGTATAAATAATTGAAAAGCAAGACGCATACACACAATCAACACTAAAAATGCAAGTGCCATACGCAATTGTTCAGCCTTTAACTTCCGTCCAACCCGTGTTCCATATTGCGCACCAATACTTCCTCCAAGCATTAACAAAAAAGCCAAGACAATATCAACGGACTGATTAGTCATACTTTGCAAAACTGTCGTGAAAGAAGACACAAATGTAATCTGAAAAAGTGAAGTCCCAATCACCACACTGGTTGGAACACGCAGAAGATAAATCAATGCTGGTATCATAAAGAACCCCCCACCAATTCCCATAATAGAAGACAACAACCCCACAATGAGACCAATCCCTAAAACTGGAATAATGCTAACATATATCATAGATGTCCGAAAACGCATTTTTAAGGGTAAGCGATGAATCCAATTATGTCGACCAGCAAGACGAATATTGGCTTTTCCTGCCTTACGCTTGCGCATCATATCATACCAACTTTCAACGATCATCAAGCTTCCTACACTTCCAAGAAGAATCACATAAAGAAGCGAAATCATTAAGTCTAATTGACCTAACTTTTTCAAAACAGAGAAAACCTGAATCCCGATTAAAGAACCAATCCCTCCTCCAATCGCCAAAAGAATACCAAGTTTAATATCGAGCGTACGTCTTCTAAAATGTGTAATTGCTCCTGTTACAGATGAAGCAATCATCTGGTTAGCACCTGTTCCAACAGCAATAGCAGGAGGAATATTATAAAAAATCAATAACGGCGTGATGAGAAACCCACCACCGATTCCAAAAAGGCCTGAAAAAAAACCAGCAACGACTCCCATACCAATCAAGATCAGCATATTGAGTGACATTTCAGCAATTGGTAAATAAATACTCACTTACAGAACCTTCAAGATAATTTGAGGTTTTTTTAACAATTAGAGAATCCTCTCCAATTATCCTCTTTTCCAATAATCTCTGTTGCGTGTTTAAAGGATAATTTTAGTTGCTACAGCTTCCGCACAAACACGAATGCGCAATACATTTCACATCTATTAACATCAACATCATAAAAATTAAAAAAAACGAGCTCCTTTTAAAAAGCTATAAAAACATAACGTTATCGCTACCACAAATGCAACGGTTAAAAAACAAAGAACACCTTTTTTTACCAAATAAGATAAAAACGAGACATGTTCCCGAGACTGCGTCCTTAAAGAAGAAAAATCATTCTCAATGCAATGATTAGATGCCTGAGCACCCATCATACCTTTTTCTTCTATCATAGCATGCTTCACTACTCCCTCAACCTTTTTAAAAGAAGATTTCAGAGCATCACTGGGCAAAGGGCTTCTATTTTCTTGCTGCAACGTATTTTCAACATTTGTTTGGAGTGAAATTATGCTGTTTTCTTTCGAAAAATTTTGCACCTTTTGAAGTAATAAGTGTTCTTGATTTCCCTCACATTCCATGTGAGCAAGTTTTTGTACAACAGAATCAGGTGATTTTGAACGAGACACCCGTCGTGTTACCGCTGCTTCTTCTAAACTTTTTTTTTCACTCTGCAAACTTTGAACAATTGTTTTAATCTGCTCTAAAGACTGGAAAAGCTTTTTTTCTCTTTGACGACGTATATAATGTTCAGCCAAAATGGCCCGACTAATATCATCTAAGTAAGATTTAAAATGCTCTTCTACCGAATTCTGCTGCATTAAAGAACGAGGCGAATGCTTCATTTGCATTTGCGCATAAACGGTGCGTAATTTTTGAGCAATATCCGACATCGTTACTTCTACAGAAGTATCCATTCTCTCTTTCTGTTCAACAAAAGAAAAGACTTTATCGTTCCTAACCTGTTTGGTCGCCTGGTCGATCGTATGACCCTTCGTATTCACAAACGCCTACCCCTCATTAACCTTTTTGAAAAGAATCGCAACAAATGATGAGAAAGTGTGCTCTATTTTAGTAAATAGAGCTTTAAGAACTTCCAAAAACTTTTTTGTTAGAAATATTTTCCCCAATCTTTATCTAAAATATTTGAAAGAAAGATCTTTAATTTTTCTGTCTTCAAGATTTGAAGAGCAAAATCATTCCCCCATTTTTATCTTTTTCACTTAATTTTTCATTGCATAAAGGACCTATTGCACCATCATAAACAAAGCATAAGAAACTAAAAAAGAATATTCTCACAATACAGTTTGATTTTTTTACTTTTTATTCAAGCAAATAAGGCAATTATGGCAATGCAAAAATATGAAGATTGAAAATGACGACGAGAAAGTACAAGTAAACATAGAAAAGCTTATACGAAAGAGAACACAAGTTATAAATTGAGACTTCATTCTAAACAATTTGGTTTCTTATGAGTATTGCTATAAACTTGTAACATACAAACAAAGAGGATCATTATGAAGATAATTGTCGCTGTCAAACGTGTTGTTGATTATAACATCAAGATACGCGTCAAACCGGATAATACAGGCGTTGATCTGTCTCACGTAAAAATGTCTATGAATCCTTTTGATGAGATAGCCGTGGAGGAGGCCGTTCGCCAAAAAGAATCCGGTAAAATTTCAGAAGTTCTTCTTGTTTCAATTGGCCCAGAAGCAGCTCAAGAAACTCTACGAACAGGACTTGCAATGGGAGCTGATCGCGCACTTCTTGTCACAACGGATCAAACACTTGAACCCTTAGCAATTGCTAAGATTCTCAAAACCATTGTTGATGAAGAAAAACCCGACATGGTCTTTTTAGGAAAACAAGCAATTGATGACGATAGCAACCAAACAGGACAAATGCTCGCTGCTCTTCTTGGGTGGGGACAAGCAACTTTTGCCTCACATCTTAACATAGAAAATGGGCATGCTACAGTTACTCGTGAAGTTGATAATGGAACACAAACCCTTTGTCTTCCCCTTCCCATGGTTATGACCGCCGATCTACGGCTCAATGAACCGCGTTACACCTCTCTCCCCAATATCATGAAAGCAAAAAAGAAAATCATTGAACAAAAATCTCTTACTGATCTTGGCGTCGATACGAAAGCACGCTTAACAATTTTAAGCGTTGAAGAGCCAAAACCCCGTCAATCCGGTATAAAAGTGGCAAATGTAGTAGAACTTGTCAGAGCCTTAAAACAGAAGAACTGCATTTAATATTCTCACCACTAGAGTAAAAGCAACACTCACATAAAAGGGCAAAAACTTATGGCAATTCTTTTATTGGCCGATCATAATACAGAAGAAACAGCAAAAGTACTCACCGCTGCACGCGTACTCAGTAACGATATCGATATTCTGGTTTGCGGAGAAAAAATTCAAACGATAGCGGAAAATAGTGCTAAACTTAATGGTGTGCGGCAAGTTCTTATTGCAAAAGCAGACTATTTAGCCCATCAACTTGCCGAGCCTATGTCAGATACAATTCTCATGTTAGCAAAGGATTATGATGTGATCATGGCAGCATCCAGCAGTACTGGGAAAAATGTGATGCCGCGCGTAGCAGCTCTTCTTGATCTTATGCAAATTTCAGATATTACCGCCATTCTTTCACCCAACACCTTCAAACGACCAATTTATGCAGGTAATGCATTTGAAACTGTACGCACCAATGATTATAAAAAGATTATAACAGTTCGCACCGCTTCTTTCACCCCAACGCCTTCCCAAAATAATTCTGCTCCCATTAAAACAATAACACCAGCTCCCAATCCAAATCTTTCTTCTTTCGTAAAAGCAGAGACAAACAAAAGTGATCGTCCTGAGCTCACCTCAGCACGTGTTATTATATCAGGCGGGCGTGGTCTTGGTTCTCAAGAGAAATTTATGGCCCTGCTTCTTCCTCTTGCAAACAAATTAAATGCTGCTTTAGGTGCCAGCCGCGCAGCAGTGGATGCAGGCTATGCTCCCAATGATTGGCAAATTGGACAAACAGGAAAAGTCGTTGCCCCTGAACTCTATATCGCCGTTGGCATTTCCGGTGCAATCCAGCATTTAGCCGGTATAATGGATGCACAAATTATTGTTGCCATTAATAAAGATGAAGAAGCTCCCATCATGCAAATTGCCGATTACACCCTTGTAGGTGATCTCCACCAAATTATTCCAGAATTGGAGAAAGCTTTATAAGCCATGAAAGCACCTCTGCATGACCAACGTGAAAGTATGGAGTTTGACATAGTCATTGTCGGAGCAGGACCTGCAGGGCTTTCTGCCGCAATTCGTTTTAAACAAATTAATCCTGAGCTTTCTGTCACAATTGTTGAAAAAGGGACCGAAGTTGGTGCACATATTCTCTCTGGCGCAGTTGTTGACCCCATTGGTATCGATACACTCTTACCAGAATGGCGAAATGATAACGACCATCCCTTCACAACCCCTGTCACACAGGACCAATTTTTTTTTCTAAAGCCTCAAAAGTCCACAGTATTTCCCAATATTTTGCATCCTAAAATCTTATCAAATAACGGATGTTATATCGTTTCGCTTGGGAGCGTCTGCCGCTGGCTAAGCAAAAAAGCTGAAGCGTTGGGTGTTGAAATCTATCCTGGTTTCGCAGCAACAGAACCCATCATCCAAAAAGATAACGGAGCTATTATTGGTGTTCTCACCGGAGATATGGGGCTTAACAAAGATGGAACCCCTGGAAAAAATTATATGCCTGGTATGGCTTTATTGGCAAAATATACTCTGATTGCGGAAGGAGCACGCGGCTCAATTGCAAAACAACTGATACAACATTTCAGCCTTAGCAAAAATCGTGAACCACAAAAATTTGGTCTTGGTCTCAAAGAGCTCTGGGAAATTGATCCCAACAAACACCAACGCGGTTTAGTACAACATTTCACGGGTTGGCCCTTAGACAATAATACCGGTGGCGGTGGCTTTATTTATCACCAAGAAAACAATATCATTTCCGTCGGTTTTGTTGTGCACTTAGATTACAAAAATCCTTATCTTTCTCCCTTTGAAGAATTTCAACGTTTTAAAACACATCCAAAACTCTATAAAATCTTTAAAGGTGCAAAGCGTCTTTCCTATGGTGCACGTGTTATCAGCGAAGGAGGTTGGCAATCTGTACCAAAACTCACCTTTCCTGGTGGGGCACTTATTGGCTGCTCTGCTGGATTTGTCAATGTTCCTCGTATCAAAGGATCACACAATGCCATCTTATCTGGCATATTAGCTGCCGATAAAATCGCTACCGCTCTTGCACAAGGGCGTGCCCATGATGAGGTTAAAGAAATCGAAGAACAATGGCGAAAAGGGCTCATTGGCAAAGATCTTTATAAAGTGCGAAATGCCAAACCGCTCTGGGCAAAATATGGGACAAAATATGGAATTAAACTTGCTGGTTTTGATATGTGGTGGCAACAATTGTTCGGATTTTCCTTATTTAAAACACTCTCCCATGGAAAGGAAGATTATGCATGCCTTGAACCAGCAGAAAAATTTCAACCCATTGCTTACCCAAAACCAGATGGCGTTATAACCTTTGATCGCCTTTCAAGTGTTGCCCTTTCCAATACGCATCATGAAGAAAATCAACCTTGCCATTTAAAAATAGCCTCATTAAAAAAGCAAAAGGACTCTGAATATGCAATCTACGGAGGACCTTCCACAAACTATTGCCCCGCCGCTGTCTACGAGTGGCTAGAGTATAATGATCATCTGACTTATGTGATCAACGCTTCAAATTGTATACATTGTAAAACGTGTGACATCAAAGATCCAAACCAAAATATCACTTGGATCTGTCCGCAAGGCAATGAGGGCCCCTTCTATCCCAATATGTAATTTTCCAATGTATAATCATTGTTCATTCTCCTAAAATTGAAATATACAAAACGCAATGGATAAAAATATTTCCCTCAGATCAGAAATTTATCAATTACCTTCCTGCATACGTTCTTTCACAATGTAAAAAGAACTCTATTCTCATATAAAATACTCTCCCTACCGTATGACTTTTTTCAATAGAAAAACATAACATATTTTTATCAAAATTTTTTTATTTAAATGACAAAACAATAATGAATATATTCATGACAATTCTGCGATAAAGGAACAGCCGCGGTTCTCGAAAACCTGAAGGAAAATAAGCCTGTTCTACTTTACCCCCTCTCCCATATGATCCAAAATGCTTTTAGCCCTCTCATAAGAAACATCAATCGTTTTAACTAGCCAAGAGCCCCCCCTGAAGATGCGCTTCACATTTATTTTTTCTCCTACACTTGCCAAGTAATGCTCACTCAAGAAAAACCACGAATGAATGTAGAAAAAACATTGTGAGATAAAGAGATAAAGAGCATGCTTGTTCAAGCCCTTTATAATGTTTCTACTGATAATGACACGAAAAAATCTTAATCTCACATTAACCTTTTATTTTTGCATCAAGGATAATCGCCTTGCGTCTAACCTTTACCAATATACTGCAATGAATGTATACAAATACCGTAAGAATAAGCAGATGCCAAGCCATGGAGACTATCGCTATTAGCAAAACAACCTGATAAAAAACAAAATAGCTTTCATGACCACTTTATGACGCGTTTTATAGAGTTGTTTTTTATAAAGCTTGTGCTTTCGCTATTGCTTGTAAATCAACATCCAAATTGAACACAAGTGGTATATTTAAAAGAAAGATTAAGGTGAATGAAAGCTCTGCACGCCGTTCCAGCTTTTGTAGCTAGAGCAAAATATTGCATATTCTATTTGAGTAATCTCTGAAACGAAAATACTGCTTCATTTAGAAAGAATATGAAATCTGAAAGGAAAAATCTGTTTTCCTCTTTACTATCATCTGTCCATTCGGTTTTAAAACTTTCAAAAGCATCACAATATCCTCTAAAAAGAAGAGATAACGTATTGTCCCCGCTTTTATTACTTACGTTTTTTTATGAGAGCATATCCTTCAGAAAAAATAAGGTATCCAAAATTAAAGCAGACTTGTGTTGTTCAGTCATGGGCTTGTTTTTAAGAGATAGCTCTCATATCAAACAATTATTTTGCGACACTATCCGAAAAAGGTATAACGCAATCCTGTGAACGAACAGTTCCATATTTATGAAATAAAAAGTACAAGCTAACAGCATTATTTTCTCTGCGATCTCCAATGAGGCGATAATCTTTGTTTTAAGGAGGTTTCAAGATGCACAAAAATGATTTTGATTAATTGACTATAAGAAGATCTGAGATAATGTTACGATATTTAAAGCTCCTAATTAATAGGCAAAATAATAAATTTTCTATTATAAATCAAATCTTTAAGATAAAATTTAGCCTTAAACTTTTCTAAGGTACTCATTATACTGCATACTGTTAAAGCTGTAGAGAATATGAAAAAATAAAGTATTTTGCTGATAAGAGCTTATATTTGATCAATAACAATACAGTCAGCTGCCAGTTAACTGTATGTGTTTCAAAAGGGGCTGTTTACATTTGCTCAGAAAAACAGTTTGGATATCAATAGAATATTTGAAAAATCGGCGTTATGGAAATAATCTAAAAAGCTTAGCTTTTCAAAGAGCACAAACAAGCATGAGATTATAACATGGGTAAAGTTGTTTTTTTTGTTCTCGAAGGAAAAACTTTATAGAAAATCATGGGGCTGATAGAATATTGGTTACATTTGGAATTTGTTTTACTGGAAAAAATAACGCGGATCAAAATAGATAATAATGTTAAATTAAGACGTTAAATATGAAATTATCTTATTGTAGTGTAATCGGATTATTCGAATAAGGTAAGCCTTTGTAATGATAAAAAAGTGCTGGTAAAAAATGAGCCAAAATGGCTTATGAGTATGGATAAAAATCTTGTGGTGAGGAGAATTTAATGAAAAGAAAAGAGCATGTGTGAAAAAGCATATTTTATAGGTGCGCATGCTTATTCTGCACCCGTTATAGAATCAGGGCTTTATCTTGTGGCAACACCTATCGGAAATCTTGCAGATATTACGCTTCGTGCTTTGCAAGTGCTTGCAGGAATTGATATTTTAGCGTGTGAGGATACGCGAGTAACACGTGTTTTGTTGGAACGTTACGGCATTCAAAAAAAACCTTTTCTCTATCATGAATATAATGCGCAAAAAGCGGGTCCGAAGCTCTTAGCGGCTTTAGCAGAAAACAAAACAGTAGCACTTGTTTCAGATGCCGGAACACCACTTATTTCTGATCCTGGATTTCGATTGGTGGAAGAGGCCCGTAAAGCTGGTCATAAAATTATTCCTATTCCTGGAGCATCCGCTCTTTTATCCGCTCTTATACCGACAGGGCTTCCTACTGATAGCTTTTTTTTTGCAGGTTTTTTGAGTGCACGAAAACTACAGCGCCGAAAACGGTTGGAACAATTAAAAGAGATTCCAGCAACTTTGATTTTTTATGAATCACCGCATCGTCTTGTTGAAACTTTACAGGATATGGTCACACTTTTTTCGGCTGATCGACCTGCTGCCATTTGTCGTGAATTAACAAAAAAGTTTGAAACAGTAGATGTTTCCAATTTGGGAAATTTGTTAGAAAATTACAGAAAACAAGCACATATTCGTGGGGAAATTGTTGTACTTGTTGGAGAATCATCTTCTTCTTTAAATGTGATAAGTGATCAAGAAATTGATGAAATGCTATTAGAACGCGCACGGACACATTCTGCTGCTCAAGCGGCAGCTTTTGTTGCAAAAAAAACCGGTTTAAAAAAGCAAGAACTTTTTCAGCGATTAATCTTTTTAAAAAATGCGTAAAATAATACAAAAAAAACGCAGACAAAAGTCTTTTTATCGAGGGGTTCGTGCAGAAAAATTGGCAGCTTGGTGGCTACGTTGCAAAGGGTTTCACATTGCCGAAAGGCGTTTTAAAACAAAATGTGGAGAAATTGATTTAATTGCACGACGCGGAAATCTTGTGTTAATCGTTGAAGTTAAAGCACGTTCAACGTTGGCTGAAGCAATGGAAGCGGTTTCCCGAATGAATGAAAAGCGAATTGAGGCAGCTGCCGATATTTGGCTCGCACGGCAAAAAGATTATGCCCTTTTGTCTGTACGCTTTGATTTAATTGCAATTTTACCTTGGCGTTGGCCACAGCATATCCCTGCATTTTTTACATCTAATCAATAAAAGGCCTCCCCGTTTTAACCATATTCAATAAAAAACATTTCGTTTTTATGTGCATATGCGTTAAAAAGTGTGTAATAATTGAGCGCTATAAGGAGCGAAATATGGATGATTATGAAAAGTTTGCAACAGGTTTGCTCATCATTTTTGGAGCGCTAATTATTGGTGGTTTAATGGCAATGCATATTGTGCTTATGAATAAACCAGGTTTTTTATTTGCATTAGCCGCAGCTGTTGTTGGTTGGTTTTCTGCTTTTGCCGTTCTCTTTGACAAACCCAAAATCTATTTGGTTTTGATTATTCTTGCTATGTTATGTGTTGCTTCTTCAATTAGCGTTTATGTTAGTTAAAACACCTGAAATGTTGATTAAAATTCCTTTTAAAATATGAAACTGAGAAATAGATAATGAGACTTGGCTTTTTGGGAACGGGTACAATCAGTGCTTCAATGGTGAATGGCTTAATGACAAGCAACTTTGATGTTTCTTCCATTATTGTTTCGCCTCGCAATGCACAAACAGCAAAGCGCCTTTCACGCACTTATGATAAAGTTATGATTGCTGAAAATAACCAAGCGTTGCTCGATGTTAGTGATTGTGTTTTTCTTTGCTTGCCCAACCAAATTGCAGAAGACGTTTTGCGCTCTCTTCGTTTTCGTCCAGAACAGCTGGTTATTTCCGTACTTGCTATGGCAAAAGCAGCAGAAATAGAAGAGTGGATTAATCATAAAGTTTATCGTGCTGTTCCATTACCTTTTGTTGCAGAATGCAAAAATTTGACACCAATCTATCCCAATCATCCCTTTTTACGCACTTTATTTGATGCATTGGGGGGCACATTGGTGCTGGATAAGGAAGAGCAGTTTAATCTTTTTATGACAGCTGGTTCACTTATGGGAGTATATTTTAATTTTATAGAAACTGCCCATCAATGGTTTATAACACAAGGGTTAAAAAAACAACAATCAGCAGAATTCCTTACCATGATGTTTGGAAATCTTACAGATGAAATGCGTAAAACTATAGCAACGGATCGTTCTGTATCTCTCGATTTTGCACTGCTTGAAAAAGAGTTTTCAACAAAAGGTGGAACAAATGAATTTTTGTCAAATTACTTTTCTCATCAAGGGGGAAGGAATGCTTTAACAACGGCTCTTGAGGCTACTTTGCAAAAAATGAATGCTTCTAAAAAGACTTGACCAATATTTTTATCATCTCAATAAGAAAAAACTAAATGTTGAAGATGTATATCAAGAAAACTCACATCAAAAAATGCTTTTTTATGAAAAAATTGATTATTAAAATATTTTTTACAACCTTTTACAATTTTTCTAAATTATTTTTATTTTCTGTCTTCTTCTTTTAGCCTCAAGTCCAATATTTTTTCTACCTCACGGCTCTAACTCTTCAATTTGCTTCCCCTTCAGGTTATCCACATGATTGTGTTTTAATAAACTCTCTAAAAAAACATTCAAAAGAGTTGATTTTTTATTTGATCAACAATTTTACGATATAGTTTAGCATGCTCTTCACTAGGCTTAGCAACAAAAATAGGGATTCCTTCATCTGAAGAAAATCGTAAAGCTGCATCAAGCGGTATTTCCGCTAAGAAAGGGACTTCTCGACGTTCCGATTCTGCCCGTGCACCACCATAGCCAAAAATATCATAGCGTTTTCCCGTATCAGGAGCGATAAAATAACTCATATTCTCAATGAGTCCTAAAATAGGAACATTAACTTTCATGAACATTTCTATTGCTTTACGTGCATCCACTAAAGCAAGATCTTGGGGCGTAGAGACAACCAACGCACCTGTTAATTGTACCTGTTGGGCAAGCGTTAATTGTGCATCCCCTGTACCGGGCGGCATATCAACGACTAAAACGTCCAGAGGCCCCCATACAACATCTCGTAACAATTGCGTTACAGCTGCCATAACCATAGGACCACGCCATACTACCGGCTTTTCTTCCTCAACCAAAAATCCCATCGACATCAATTTAAGTCCAAATTTTTCAAGAGGTTGAATCTTTTTTTCTCCAATAAGCTGTGGTTTTTGATTAACAAGTCCTGTCAAACGTGGCAACGAAGGACCATAAATATCAGCATCCATCACCCCCGTCTTGAAACCAGAATCTTGTAAAGCTAAGGCGATATTTATTGCCATCGTAGATTTTCCGACCCCTCCTTTTCCAGAAGCAACAGCAATCACATGCCGCACACCTTCTATGGGCATTTTGATCGGTAAGAGATTTGCTCTTCGACTAGGTGCTGTCTTTGTTATTTTTTCTGCTGTAAGTGTAACAACAGCAGATTTCACTCCCTCCAAAGCACATACCACCTTTTCAGCAGAACGACGCAATGATTCCCATTTTTGCACACCTCCATCAGGAACTGTAATGGAAAAGAAAACCTTACCATCAGCAATCAATATTTCTGAAAGAAGACCCAACGACACAATATCGCTTTCAAGATCTGGTCCTTTGATTGTACGTAATACGTTGCGGACAGCCTCACTTGTGATAAGATCCATGTTCTTTCCTCTCTATAAAAATACCAGCAAATATAAGCATAAGAACGAAAAATACTTACAAGGTTCATCACCTGATAATTTTCTACTTTACTCAGCATTATAAAGTATATATCTCTTATCTCTTTAAAAATATGAAACCATCCTTAAAATAAAGAAGCTCAAACATAAAATCTGCTATAAAATCCTATCAATCACGTTTGTGCTACAACCACTTTAATGAATATTCTGATAAAAATTTTGTAAAAACAAAAACTGGAAAAAACTCTTAATCTTAAAGGATATTTTAAATTGAGCATACAGTAATCAGTCACACCTTCTTTAATTCTTTAAGGCCCTCGCCATTTATGTTCTGTAGATTCAATCGTTATTTTCTAACACTCGTACAGTATTGTAAAAAAGCGTTACAGATAGTTATAAGGTGTTTTGTATTCTTTCAAGAGAGAGAAAAACAATCTAAGATTGACTTTTTTTATATTTTTCCTTATGGGTTAACAGCCGTATGATAGGATAAAATTGTTTATCTCGCGCATAACTACTCATAAAACGAAGATTAAGAAGGGCCGCACTCCGCGGTATTAAAATAAATGAAACGTACTTACCAACCCTCTAAACTTGTCCGTAAACGCCGCCATGGGTTTCGTGCACGCATGGCCACAGCTGGAGGACGTAAAGTTATTGCTGCAAGACGTGCTCGTGGACGTAAGCGGCTTTCTGCTTAACCATTTAAATTTTCACAACCATTGAGGATTGCTCATCGTTTCTTCGTTGTGAAACTTTTATTATGAACCTACAATGTCTGCTTGCAGGCATTTAATGAAATTGCGAAATATTCTTTTATGAAGAAAAAACATCCCTGCCGTATTCGCAAAAGAGCAGACTTTTTGGCTGTCCGTACAGGAGAAAAACGACGTGGTCCTTTATTTTTGCTCGAAGTTAAATCTCGTGAACAAACAACAGAAAGAAAAGATTCTCTTTTTGCACGTGTAGGCTTCACTGTTACCCGTAAAAACGGTAATGCTGTGAAACGTAATCGTATTAAAAGGCGCTTGCGTGAGGCCGTGAGAGTTGGTGTAACAAACCACATGGAAGCAGGAACAGACTATGTCATTGTAGCGTACCGTGATGTGTTACATGCACCTTTTACATCCTTGATTAGTGAATTAAATCGGCGAATAAAACCAAAAATAAAACATCAGCAACAACAACAAGGGTGTACGGATGGAATATAATCGCAATTTCTTTATCGCTATTGGCTTATCTTTCGTGGTGCTCATCGCATGGCAATTTCTTCATGTTGCTCCCAAACAAGCAAAGTTACAAAAACAACAAGTCATCGCACAGCAATTGTCAAAACAACAATCAGCCCTTTCTACTACCACGACAGATTTTTCTGACGATACCTCAACGTATCAAGCTACATCTATCATCGAACAGCCCATGACACCTGAAATCCGGAAAGCTGTATTGGACAAAACAGAGCGTATTGCGATCAAAACCAATGAACTGGAAGGCTCTATTAATCTTGTTGGTGCACAATTTGATGATCTTCACCTCAAAAAATATCGTTTAACAGTCGATAAAAAATCACCGGAAATCGATTTGCTAAATCCTAAAGGTTTCAAAACGACCTACCTTGCTGAATTTGGTTTTGCAAGTGCGTCTTTGCCAGCAAAAGCCTTGCCACAATCGGATACAAAATGGCAAATAGAGGGAAACAATACAATCCTGACTCCTTCAACACCCATCACTTTAATTTATAATAATGGACAGGGACAAATCTTCCGGCGGACCCTTTCTGTTGATAATCATTTCATGTTTACCATTGAGGATTCTATCAGCAATGAAAGCGATCAACCAATACATCTCTCGTCCTATGCTCGCGTTGCACGTGCTGCACCACCAGAACATACAAATGCAACCTATTTACTTCATGAAGGTATGATAGGTATTGCAGGAGATTCGCTCAAAACTGAAAAATATAAAACCTTAGCAGAGCTTGACCCAAATCCTGATAATGGGCAAAAAAGCATAACTTTTTCCAAAGTAACAGGAGGTTGGATTGGTATTACCGATAAATATTGGGCTGTAGCAGTTATTCCCCCGCAAAATAAAGAATATACAAGCCGTTTTATTTATTTTGATCGTTTGCAAACGCATTATCAGTCTGACTTGCTAGGGTCGCTTTTAACGATTGCCCCAAATGAAACAAAAACTGTTACAAATCGTCTTTTTGCTGGTGCAAAACAAGTTGAAATTATTAATAATTATCAAAATGACCTAAAAATCAAAAAGTTTGCTCTTTTAATTGATTGGGGCTGGTTTGATTTCATCACCAAACCAATGTTTTCCCTCATTGATATTCTTTATAAACAAACAGGGAATTTTGGTATCGCCATCCTTCTTGTCACAGTTCTCTTGAAAACTCTTCTTTTCCCTCTAGCCAATAAATCTTATAAATCTATGGCACGCATGAAGCTTTTACAACCGCAGTTGCTAGAAATAAAAGAAAAGTATCCCGATGACCAAACCAAACAACAAAAGGCAATAATAGATCTATATAAAACCGAAAAAATAAATCCCCTTGCAGGCTGTTGGCCAATGTTGGTTCAGTTCCCAATATTCTTTGCTCTTTATAAAGTTCTCTATATCACTATTGAAATGCGCCATGCCCCTTTCTTTGGCTGGATTAAAGATTTAGCGGCACCCGATCCAACTTCTCTTTTTAACTTGTTTGGTCTCTTGCCATATACAACGCCAACATTTCTTATGATTGGTGCATGGCCTTTGATTATGGGAATAACGATGTTTTTACAAATGCGTATGAATCCCGCTCCTCAAGACCAAACCCAAGCGATGATATTCACATGGATGCCTGTTGTCTTTACTTTTATGCTCGCCTCTTTCCCTGTTGGTCTCGTCATCTATTGGGCATGGAACAATATATTATCAATCATTCAGCAAGGTATCATGATGAAGCGCCAAGGAGTTAAAATTGAGCTTTTTGATAATCTGAAAGCCATCTGGAGAAGATCACCCAAAAAAGAAGTGCATGAATGACAAGAGATTCTTCCCTTTCTGGAATTTTTTCTCGCAATTGGATTTTTATTCGTGGTGTACCAGCAGTACGCTTTCTCCCCCCCGAAGGACCACCAGAAATTGCATTTGCAGGACGTTCCAATGTTGGAAAATCATCTTTAATCAACGCACTCGTCCAACAAAAAAGCTTAGCACGTACCTCAAATACACCAGGACGGACTCAAGAGCTTAATTATTTTGTCCCCGATGGATTCAGTGGGCAACTAGGAGACCTTCCCCCTCTAGCATTAGTAGATATGCCTGGTTATGGTTTTGCTGCTGCTCCTAAAAATCTTGTTGATGCGTGGACAAATTTGATTTTTAGCTATTTACGGGGGCGCACAACGTTAAAACGTGTATATATCTTAATTGATTCACGGCACGGAATCAAAAATAATGATGAAGATGTTCTTGCTCTCCTTGATAAAGCAGCTGTTTCTTATCACATTGTTTTGACAAAAAGCGATAAAATCAAATCAAATGCCTTGGAAAAATTAATTATGAGCACACAAACAAAGCTTCTTAAACGCCCAGCAGCTTATCCTGAGCTTCTTGTAACCTCTTCAGAAAAAGCTATCGGTTTAGAAGAATTACGTGCTGCCATTTTGCAAACCATCGCATAAGAGAACAATTCCTAGTCATTAACAATTTATTAATTATAATTACTAGCAGCTACTAATGATCTTGTACTTCTAGTCAAGCATCTTTATAAAAATGATTACTTGAAAGAATTCTCTTCAACTCTATTTGATAGTGTAAATTATGCTGACACTTTTTCACTCTCCCCTATCCTCTGCCTCGCGCTTCATACGCCTCATTCTTGGGGAATATGGTGTAACCACTCAACTGATTGAAGAATATGAATGGGCAAGAAGACACGAATTTCTAGCCCTCAATCCCGCTGGTCATGTTCCTGTTTTTCTCGATGAACACGAGGTTCCATTATCAGGTCCTCTTGTTATCTGCGAATATTTAGACGAAACACATGGAAATTTACGACAAGAAAATAAGCTCTTTCCAGAAAATCCTTTAGATCGTGCGGAAGTACGCCGTCTCAATGACTGGTTCTTAAATAAATTCGAAAATGAAGCAACGCGCCATATCGTACGAGAACGAATCCATAAACGTGAAATGCCACTTGCCATTGGCGGTGGTGCTCCTAATTCACAAATTTTACGCAATGCACGTGCCAATATTTTACCACATATGAACTATCTCAATTGGCTCTGTGCCTCTCGCGATAGCTTAGTCGGTTCTGCCTTGTCCTATGCAGATCTAGCAGCAGCAGCTTCTATTTCTGTACTTGACTTTCTAGGGGAAATTGACTGGGAACAATCTCCTGCTGCCAAAGACTGGTATATGAGAATTAAATCACGCCCTTCTTTTCGTTCTCTTTTAACAGATCGCGTCCGCGGAATTGTTGCAAGTGCTCACTATGCAGATCTTGATTTCTAGCCTTCTCTCACAAACAAAAATAAAAGTGATATTTTATCTAAAGGATATTTATAGGTTTATGAATTTTTATGCATGCGTATAAACAATATAATAATACATTGATTTATGATCGTATTAAACAGAGAATAAGATCCATTAATAATTGAATCACAAAAATCACTTTCTTATCGTGTCACAAAAAAAGATTAGCACAGGAATAAAAAATATTTAAGAAAGCATTTTAACGACACTCTTTAAATACAAGAGCTGTAGCATCATTAGAAGCTAGGCAAATAAAATAACAATACTTAACGCATGTTATCCTCAAGTCTCCCCAATATATGAAAAAACGCATTGCATAACATATATACTATTTGCCCTATAATAAAAAAATCCTCATCATGCGTTTTTACAACATAACAATTTTTTTAACTGACTTTCCTAAAAGATGAAGAATCCGACCAACTCTCGTGTGAAAACAATCCAACTTCTTGTTAGCCCCTTGTTTTTATCCCCTTTTTACGTGATTTTATTTATGGATAACATATTGATATACAATGATAAATAATCGTTTTTTTACCTTAATCATCAATTCCAAATATCTTTTTCTCATTACCTTCATCACATTTAAAACAATCAAAATCGCTTTCTTATGCGTCACAAATGGAATTGGTAAATGAAAGAATATTAAAGAAAAGAATGAAAATGCCTAAGTGCCAAGAATTATTAAAACATTAAAGGCTAACAAAACGTATGATAATGCTAATTTTCTCTATTTATGAAGCATAAAGATAGTGGCGCAGAATAGATGTTATATTATTCATGGATACTCTCTCGTGATACCACTCACGAGCACTATCATAAAATAAGTTTAGAAGAATTGATAAATATTTCTTTAAGAAAAGCGCATGAATTGACAACATAGGTGTATTTTGTTTGGGAGATCTTGTTTTGCATGAAGAACGCTCCCCCCTTAAAGAACGAAAGAAACAAAAGCGTAAAGTAATACACAATCTCCTTTAGGTGTCATAAGCAAACCTTACTTAGGAATATTCATCACACACTCTAACGAAAAACATCTCTATTTAAATTTGTAGATCTTATATCACTTGCTCTAAACAACAGTATTTTGCAGCACAACAAGATAAATTAAAGCAGGAAAAAAATTTTTCTATAAAGAAAAAGAACCATTGGAAAGAAGGCAAGAATTTGCCTATACTGCACAGTAAAGTATCATAAGGAGATAAAAATGCGCCTTACAGTTGTTGGTGCAAATGGAAGAATGGGACGTGAACTCATTACAGCAATCCAGCAGAGGAAAGATGTAGAGCTTTGTGCTGTTCTTGTACGTAAAGGCTCACCGTTTGTAGGAAAAGATGCCAGTGCATTAATTGGTTCAGATTCTCTTGGGATTAGTATCACTGACGATCCCCAAAATGCCTTTTCTAATACAGAAGGTATTTTAGATTTTTCACAACCAGAAGCCAGTATTCTTTATGCTAACTACGCTGCTCAAAAAAGCCTTGTCCATATTATTGGCACCACAGGATTTAGCAAAACAGAAGAAGAAAAAATTGCAGATTTTGCGAAATATACAACTATTGTCAAATCTGGGAATATGAGCCTTGGAATAAATCTTTTAGCCAACCTTGTAAAGAAAGCCGCTAAAGCATTAGAAGCCGATGATTTTGATATCGAAGTTTATGAAATGCATCACGCTAACAAAGTTGATGCTCCTTCTGGAACAGCCCTTCTTCTTGGCCAAGCAGCAGCTGAAGGGCGCAATGTTATGCTTAAAAATGTGCGTGTCAACGAACGCAATGGTCATATAGGTAAACGCAAAAAAGGCACCATTGGCTTTTCCTGTTCACGTGGTGGGACAGTTGTTGGAGAACACAGTGTCATTTTTGCTGGTTCCAATGAGCGCATTGTTCTTTCACATACAGCGCAAGAACGCTCTATCTTTGCCAATGGCGCATTAAAAGCAGCTTTATGGGCACAAAATCATGAAAGCGGTCTTTATTCAATGTTCGATGTTTTGGGATTGAACGATGAATTTTAAACAATCAATAGAATAGAGGCAATTCATAATGGGACGCATACTTACACTAATTCGTCATGGACAAAGTGAATGGAATCTCAAAAACCTTTTTACCGGTTGGAAAGATCCCGATTTAACAGAAAAAGGTCATGCAGAAGCGATAGCAGCAGGAAAAAAACTGAAAGAATATGGTTTGAGGTTTGATATCGCTTATACATCTGCCTTACAGCGAGCTCAAAAAACCGCTCAGCACATTTTAGAGCAAATGGGACAATCAGATTTAGAAGTGATAAAAAATCCCGCATTAAATGAACGTAATTATGGTGATCTTTCTGGTTTAAATAAAGATGAAGTACGCCAACAATGGGGGCAAGAGCAAGTGCAAATGTGGCGCCGCTCCTATACGATTGCGCCGCCGAATGGAGAAAGCCTACGCGACACCGGTGCGCGCATCTGGCCTTATTATCTTTACCATATCCAGCCTTATATTTTGCGCTCCCAAACTGTTTTGATCGCAGCACATGGAAATTCTCTTCGTGCTCTTATTATGGCGCTTGAAGGTCTCTCCGGTGAGGAAATTATATCTCAAGAATTAGCGACCGGCATTCCTATTATTTACACATTTAATCCGGATTCAACAATTTTATCAAAGACAGTCCTCACACCTTAAACTTCTAAAATCATGATCTCCCTCAAAAGTTCAATGCTATCGTTTTAAGCTGAAAAAATAAATTCTATAATTTTATTGACAGAGTTGCTTCATGCGCTTAGATGAATTTTATAAGCCCAGATGGCGGAATTGGTAGACGCGCAGGTTTCAGGTACCTGTGCCGTAAGGCGTGGAGGTTCGAGTCCTCTTTTGGGCACCATGTTCTTTTTTATCCAAAATAAATTATTGATTTTCCATATATTTTTTACAGTGAGGGACGCGTAAATAAAAGT
>NZ_JBHIQF010000039.1:0-12927 GCF_042196445.1 Bartonella sp. AP11XZML | reverse complement strand
GGCATTTCCCCCTGCTCTCATAGAGCTATAATGGTTGTCAATGGTATCAGCATTAATAATAAGATTGCCACTAGATTGTATCATTCCTTGACGAGTAGGCGAAAATTCTTGCGTGACAGTTTTCTGTATAATGTGAGATAAATTATTCCATCGGTACCCTTGAAAAAAGCGAACTTTCACTCTCTTCATTCCAAGTAAATGCCTTGTATACTATCCCATCTTCTAAAGTTATCTTACCATAAGTTGCCTCTTTGTTGGGCAAAGAATTTTTAAAGTGAAAATCACATATGTTTCCTGAACATTCAACTTCCTCATAGGAAACGGCCCACATTTCTACCCTCAACTCATTTGCTACACTTGTTGTATGATACAAAATCGCATTTTCATTGAATCAAACCCCTCTGGTTTTTGGAATGCGATGGTGACTTCTTCCGTTTTTTCCGTGATGATCAACAAATTGAACAGATCAATCAAGCTGTTGAAACCTTTTTAGCAGAGATAGTACTCAGTATAATATCAAAAAACACAATAAAGTCAATAGTTTGCTTGCAATTATTTTATATGAATCCACTCAAGAATCCATCTTTTTATGCATGATTCATTTGACCATTTTTTATATAAGATTGCCATGTATGAATAGACCATAAAAAGCAAATCATGATGCTAATATTATAACGCATGTAAACGTTCAATGAAATGAAAAGCAGATATCATTCATAACAGTTTATAAATCTTATGATACGTTTTTATCACAGCAGAAATCGCATTGTTTAAAATTTAGTCGTTTGGAACTATCGATAACATACGTTTAAAGATTACTTCTTATTTTAAAGATTGGATTGTTAATCGCATAAAAGAGTAAATTAACGTTCGCCAAAATTGGCGAGCGCAAAATAGAGAGCTGTCATAACAGCATCATCATAACACCGAACATTTTAAAGATTGCATAAAAGGATTAAGGACAAGATCGCATTTTAAAATGCTGTCTAAAAGTTTAGAAAACGATAAAGAGGTATTTTATATCTTATGAAATCAAAAGCCTTTTAATGAATATAGTGCATAGCTAGTTTTGAAGAACGCAACTGTATTCGCTTCCACAAAAAAATGGAAGCGACAATGCCATGGCAGTAGAATTACTATCTACTTTAGACTTGGTACTAAGAAACGTTTTAAAAGTTATAGTTTAAAAATACGCTTATGAGACCCTCTTTAAGTGAACGTTTAAACGTTTGAAACTGATGTTTATAACAGTTTTTAAAGCCTTACCTTTGATAAAAGCGGTTGTTTATTTGTCTTATGAGAGATTGTTTTGAAAACCAACGTTTACAGATGTAAAAAGAACGTTTTAAAAAAGACATTAGTTTAATAGGCATTTGCTTTTGATTGTATTGAGATGAATCTAAAAAGCGTTTTGATTTTAGAATGTAAGTTATTTCAATTTACTCAACTCAATTTTAAAGTCAGTATATTGAAACGTTTTAAAAGAAGCATTTTGATCATGGGCTTTGTTTTAAATAAATCTCTTTAAGATAAAGACATTATGATTGATATATTTAATGGCGACAAAAAGCATTTATAGGCTCTCCCATTCAAAAGAGTGATTAAAGATCATACGCATCATTTACATTCCTTTTGATAAGTTTTCATATGTTTAATAAAGCGTTTGCAATATGATACCTTTTGTATATATGCATTCATTATTGATTTCGTTTATATGAAATATTTGCACATACCTCCATTGAAAGCCGCGTCATATCACTTGACACGGCTTTCTTTTATGAATGCTCTCTTTTATGATATGTATATTAAGCAATTATCTTATGATACGTTTATAGCCATCAAGAAGGCACCCCCATGTCTCNGGCATTGCCAAAAACAGAGCCATAAATTTCAGCACAACCGCCCACCAAAGCACCGCCATAGACCTTGCCATGTATTTTTGCACGACCATTAATAAAGGCATAATTATAAACCTTGGCATAGCTATGAATACGGGCAGAGCCAGCAACAATGGCACGACCATAGACGCGTGCATAACTAAAAACCGTAGCATCATAAGAAACATGAGCATAATCATAAATATGAGCATCAGCAAGAACGCGGGCAGCACCACTCACATGAGCATACCCATAAACATTGCCATAAACATGAGCATTGCCATAGACACAAGCATGGTCATAAATTTTTGCGTATTGAGAGATGAAAGCCTTGCCATAGATTTCACAATTCCCATAGACTTGACCACAAACTTGAGAAAAATGCCGTATTTTTGCATTTTCAGAAACGACGGCATAGCCATAGACACAAGCTTTATCATAAACCCAGCAATTGCCATCATGGGATAGATTAGCTTCCTTTTCAATAAAGCCGCCGAGGTCACCAGCCTTTACATCATCAAAATCTCTTAAAGCACGAATGCGATAGAGATTTATAATATTTCGAGTAAGAGCATGTTTGATTTTTTTGATTTCACTGGTTAATTCGTATTTTTTGCACATAGAGGTACCCTCACAATCTAATGTGATAAACGTTTTCTAAAATTTGAAATGGGAAATTTGGTTGGAAAGCAGGCGCCCCCGCCGCGCCCCGCGCCATTATTTACGCAGCGTTATTTGCAATAACCTTTACAACGTTATCGCTTTCATAAACCTCACAATCATTAGGAACCCAATAAAGATCACTATGTCTTTTTAACCTTGCATTGCCATAGACATTACCTATGACCATGAAATAACCAGAGATTTTTGCATTGCCATAAACACAGCCTTTAATCTTGGCATGGCACCCCACACTAGCACGACCATAAACCTTGCCATAAATCTTTGCAGCACCACTAACAGAAGCATGATCATAAACCTCGGCATTGCCATGAATACGTGCACTTCCTGATAATTTTGCATTGCCATAAACCCGCGCCTGATGATAAACCCAAGCATTATAAGAAAGATGCGCATTGTCATAAACATGGGCATTTGCATAAACGCGGGCGTGATCACAGACATGAGCATTGCCATAAACAAAGCCCATTATAATAGCCTTATTAAAAATCTTGGCATTTTCGTAAATATGAGCAGGATTTAAAACAAGAGCATTATCATAAACCCAGCAATTGCCATCATGAGAGAGATTGTTTTCACTTTCGATAAAGCCGCCTAAAGACCCAGCTTTGACATCAGAAAAGTCTTTTAATGCCTTAATGCGATAAAGAGTTTGATTATTAAATACACGTGTCTCATTTGTGAGTGCAAACTTTTTTTGCATAACACTATTCCTTTATAAAGAAGATTAAATTTTAGAATGAAATGTTTTAAAGAGGGGC
Source organism: Bartonella sp. AP11XZML (assembly GCF_042196445.1). Taxonomy (NCBI): domain Bacteria; kingdom Pseudomonadati; phylum Pseudomonadota; class Alphaproteobacteria; order Hyphomicrobiales; family Bartonellaceae; genus Bartonella; species Bartonella sp. AP11XZML. The sequence continues at coordinate 9,608 of NZ_JBHIQF010000039.1, read as the reverse complement.
GCCCCCGCCGCGCCCGCGCGTTATTTACGCAGCATCATTTTCATATTCGCTATCATTGTCATAATACCCCTCACAATCAGCATAATATTCATGACGGTAATAATCATCTTCACTACCAAATTCTGGATATGCCTCATCACAAATATCTTCATTAGCAGTTAGAGAGGCATTACTATGAATATAAGAATTCCCTGAGATAAGAGCATCACAAACCATGGCATCATCAAAAACACGTGCATCATCACAAATATAAGCAGAGCCACTTATTTTAGCATTGCCGCCGACATGAGCATTATCACAAATCACAGCGTTATCAGAAATATGAGCATAATCAGTTACATAGGCATTATCATAAAGCTGTGCATTGCCTTCAATTACAACGGCATTGCTAGCATGAGCATTGCCTGAAAGTTTAGCATTGTCCTTTAATGTTCTTCCTTCAAAAATAGCATTCCCATAAATTTGAGCATTACCATAAACGTCAACAAAAAAGCTTTTTACTTTAGCATTTCCAAAGACGCGTGCATTTTGAAAGACCCTTGCTTTATTATAAACCCAGCAATTTCCCTCATGAGAGAGATTATCTTCACTTTCAATATAGCCCCCGAGGTCGCCTTTTTTGACATCATCAAAATCTCTTAAAGCTCTAATTCGCGTTAAGAAATGACCATCGATATATTCACAATCATCAATAAATTCGTATTTTTTTGCAGGCTTTTGTTTATTAACAAGCGCGGTTTCATTTGCAATGTTAGAGAGAACGGGGGTGTTTTTTGATATATTTGTCATATTTAAAACCTATTCGTAAGATTTTTTTGTCATTTGACACCTCTATAGAGGCGTCGGGCGCTGAAAAACACGGCGAATAGTCCGTTGCTTATACTTTTCCCTCGAAAAGGTATTGTATGGTATAAGCACACCCGACAAAATCATTATATGCCAATGATAGCATAAAAGAAAGTCAGTATTTTAAGAAATGGGAGAAGTTGTTTCGTAACTTATCCGCTATTCGTTAAGTGTTTTTCAATCACTTGACTATTTATATAACAAAATACGTATTTATTGTCAATTAATATTTTATCTTTTTTGATATTTTTTGTATTTTTTAAATTGCATTCTGTATTAATGTTATCATGTGCTTATGAATTGCTTCTTTTATATTTATGCGCTTTTAAAGCTATATTATGGGCTTTCTGAAACAATGGCGTTCTTTTTTGAATCTATACATTTATAATATTTATAAACGCTCTCATAATGCGTATTTTTATCTTTATAACCTATCAGTTTTTTTCACTAAATGATTTTTAATTTTTTTGTGAATTTTGTTTATAACACATTTGCAACTTAACAGTTTTTTATAGAGATGATCTTTATAACCAACGCATTCATTTGCATTTTTGCTTTATTCAAATAAGGCTGTTATTTTTACGCATTCTCTATAGCTGTTATATGCTTTATAGCCATGGCATCATTTTTCATTTTCATAAGAGAAACGATAAATAGGATATAGGATAATTACGATTTATAGATTGTTATGAAAACATCTCAATAGAAACTGATAATTATAGAGATTAGCAAAATCCCTTTTATGAATTTTTATCAGTTCTTTTGAATGATAACCTTATGATTTTAGAGAATTGATTACAACGTGCTTTATGAAAATCATATGATCCTTTAAAGCTTTTCAAAAGATAGCTTGTAACTTATAAGAGATGCTATCAAGATCATTATAGTTATGAGTTTTGACGGGGTTTTGAGTTTTGAGGGTTGCTGCTATTATGTAAAAAAACGATAAAAAGCAAAAACGTTATTTTTCAATAGGTTAAGATTTTACAGATCTTAAAAAAACAACCCATATTGATAACACAACCTATAAATTCAACTAATAATATACGTTTTGAGGGGGTTTTGACGGTTTTTACACCTTCAAAACCTATAAGCAAAATGAATATATATATATAACTCTCTTTAAACAAAGCTTTTGAAAACAATAAAGCACTCATTTTAGATTACGATATAACCTCTTAAAGGCAATGGAAAAGAAGCCTATTCACTTTAAGATGGGATTTCTTTTTAGAATAACGCATATAAACACTCCTTTTAGAGATTGTATCTAATCAACTTAACAAAAAGAGGTATAATTATGGTTATAAGCTCTATACCCCTTGTGAGTTTATCATACTCATTATGTGAGCATGCTTTATAAGTTATTCAGTTTCTCTTAATACCAAATTTGGTAAGTTTTTTACAATTTTCATTGTTTCTAAACTTACGGTAATAACCCTTTGAAACAACTCTAGAGGGTAGGCAGGGTTTCCAACGGTTTCAACAGCATAGCGATTGGCATCATTCACAATGCCGCTCTTCTTATCAGTCTTTACACACTGACGCCCCATAACCCATTCAAGAGCAGGCTTGCCATTGACGATATACTCATAAGCTTCAAGAGGGATATCTGTCATTGTGATATTGCTGTTATAAATGACAGTTGATTTATCCTTTTCCTTACTATTCTTAATTTTTGCGAATTTCATTTCAGTTACATAATAGAATTTTTCGGGATTAGAGATCTCTGTAACTTTTGGATTGCCTTTTTTAAAGGTCACTGGATAAGGCTCTATGCTTTCATAATTCACGTGCAAATGACCCAATTCACGCCCTGCTGTTACAAATTTCCAAAAATCACCAGCACTCTTTACGCAAGGGATACGAGGTAATTCTTTGCATAAATTATGTGCATAACGGGCACGATAATCTTCCGAATGAAGTAAACCGTAAACGTAATAGAATAGATCATCTTTTGTTATGGTTTCATTAGGATAAGCAGCTTTAAAATGTACTAATCCTTCATCAGTAATGGCATCACGCCTCTGTAAACCAGCTGTTTTGCTTTCTTCTGTAAATAAATGGGATTGTTTCTCACTTTTACTTTTTGAAACCGTAGCATCTTCATAGATATACCTTGGAAAGCATTGACCACTCTCTATTGTAGTAAGATTAGGTATACTTTTAGCCATCAAAACAGAAAAACCACTTCTTGCGCCTATACCTGTAACTTGTATTACCTTATTTTCGACTACTTGCCCCATCGGAAATATACGCGGCATTTGGTAAGTTCTTTCATTAAAAATACGATTGTAATAGAGCCATTGCTTTGTAAAGGGACGATAAAGACTTTGAACTGAACAATTACTTTCAAATTCGGAAACTTTTCCTCTTACAAACTCTTCTTTTAGACTACTACTCCAACTGATTTTTTTAGCATCAACGTTAACAAAATTGTCTACAGCATTTTTACGTATCCTGCTATCAACATGCCCATAAGCATTATTAAAACGTTCTACTTCACTATTATAGAAAGCAATCGTATTAGTCATATTTTTTGCTAAAACTTTACGGCTTGAATTGTACGCCCAAGCATCACGATTGGTTGAAACTCCAAGAGAAAAATTTTCAAAAAGTTTTTTACCATGACCTTTTTTAACACCTAGAGCTAAGAACGCTTTGAAATTTTCATCACGTTGATGAATCCAATCACCATGTTCATCCGGCGTAATTGTTTGCCATTTTTGTTTACGCGTAATGCCATCAATACTACCAAAGGACTTGATTATCTTAAGTTTTTTTGTAGTAGAAAGATTATCTCCAATGTCATGATAGTAAATTTTACAATCTCCAGAAACACTAGGATTTTTGATAAATAGTGTCACAGCAATACCGGTCATACTTCCATTGCCAAAAATATTTTCTCCTTCTTGAGCAGTTCCATTGCTTAACATATTTTTACGTATATCCCCTCGTAAATTAAGCACATAAATACTTGTAAATTCTTTGGCTAAAGATTTTCGTAAGCCAGCCATTGTCGACTTTTCTATATAACCAGAGCCAGAAACAAAGCCGATTACCCCAGCATTCTCAATACGGTCGCTTGCCCAGCGTATAGCACGAATATAACTGTCATATAACTTTTGCGTACTAGTTGCTCTAGATTGAGCGGCGTAAGTTTCACCGATACGTTTATTTAATATGGGATAGGGAGTATTCTTTGCATTATCATTTTCATTTTTTTGTCCTACCGAATAAGGAGGGTTGCCAAAGACAACTTCAATATCCAGTTTCTTTTGATGTTCTAAATATTCACTGTTTTCTTTAAATAATTTTTGCAGCAGATTCTTCTCTTCAAGCATCCGAAATGTATCGGTCAAACCAATATGCTTAAAAGGAATATACTCTCCTTTCATAAGACTATGATACGTCGATTCAATGTTAATCGCTGCTATGTAATAGGCAAGCAAAACAATCTCATTGGCGTGGATATCATGACGGAATTTATATTCCATATCCTCTGGTTTGATGAGATTAGATTGTAAAAGCCGTGTGATAAAAGTACCCGTTCCCGTAAAAGGGTCAAGAATAGACACACCACGTGACCCTAAGCTTGTTCCAAACTCATTCCGCAACACATCATCAACAGAATGAATGATAAAATCCACAACCTCAACGGGTGTATAAACAATCCCAAGCTTATCCGTGGTTTTCTTAAATGCCTTGGCAAAAAAACTTTCATAAAGTTTGATAATAAGATTCTGTTTTGCATGAGTTTCCGTAATGCCTGCTGTACAGAATGTGACACTTTTGTAAAATTTATCAAGATCTTTCGTTTTCTCTTCGATATTGGTTTTATCCAGTTCCGTTAAGATCTTATCCATTGCTTGTGAAATGGCATTGTTCTGTACAAATTCATTGCCTTCAAACAAGGCTTCAAACACGGGACGCGTGACAAGATGTTGTGCTAACATCTCAATCGCTTCCTCTTGTTTGATTTCACTGTTGACGTTGTTCTTTAATTCCTTATGAAAAGCATCAAAGGCGTGAAAGGCTTCACTCTTTTCATCGGAAATCATATCTTTAAGATGATTGATATGATTTTGAGCAATCTCAGCAACATTGTTCGCCCAAATGCCCCAATAATCCGTGATTTTAAAACTATCCAGAAAAATGGCTTTGACAAAATCAAAAAATTCAGAACGGTGGAATAAGTCTCCTTGTCCTCCAGATACCGATTGAGATTTGCTTTCTGCTGTTCCAATGGTATGTCCAGAACTTTCTGCTTTTGATGGTATCGAGATCTCATCAACCGTTGTGGTAAGCTCTTTTAATTCATTGGCACGCTTAATCTCTATAATCTCAATCGTATGGCTGCTATCTTGTCCTAAAGACATCTGATTAATTGTCCGAGCAAGCCTTTCGTCATGAGAATGTAAAGCATGCAAAACTTGCCAAACAACACGATACCTCTTATTGTTTTTTAAAGCCTTTTTGGCTTCTAAGTGTGAAGGAATGATAATGGGTAAAATGATATAGCCTGTTTTCTTATTTGGAGCACGACGCATCACACGCCCTACCGCCTGTATCACATCGACTTGGCTATTGCGCGGGTGTAAAAACATGATGGCATCAAGAGCAGGGACATCAATCCCTTCAGACAGACACCGAACATTGCTTAAAATCCGACAAACATTTTGCCCCGCATCTTCTTTAAGCCAATCCAATTCTTCATTGCGTTTTTTGACGCTTTGCGTTCCGTCAATATGTCTTACTTCACAGTTTAGAAAGGGAACCGTTTGAAGAAAATCATCAATATGAGATTTGATAATTTTATTGAAAAGCTTTGTTATATATTGAGAGGTGTTGATATCTTTGCAAAAAGCTAAAGCACATTGCATGGGCTCTGTATCATCATCATCAACAGCCGCTTGCTTATCTATTTTGGTAAGGGCTCTATAACAGCCAATAATTTTTGCCGCATCATCTAAATCAATTTCACGGTTTTCATTGGCAATAATCTCCTGTATGGCTGGTGTGATATAGGTTTCATTAATACCCAAGACCACAATCTTGTAAGGAGTTAAAAGTTCATTATCGACAGCTTCCGCGAAGGTATAATGATGAAGTTGTTTGCCATAAAGCGTTTCATCGTCCATAGATGCCAAAACAGCATTGATCTCATCCGCCCGCCTTTTAGCAGTATCACTAAAGATACGCGGCGTTGCTGTCATATACAGACGTTTTTTGCCCCAAATGATGCTGTTATCATGAACCTTGATAAATTCGGATTCATTGTCTTCACTTCCCAATGAAGCACCAGTGGTACGGTGTGCTTCATCACAAATGATTAAATCAAATTCGGGTAAACCATGCTCTTTTTGTGCATCCGAAATCACTTGGATTGAATGGTAAGTTGAAAAGACCACCGTCATTGCGTCTACTAGGTTTTCGCAAGCTTCTTTGGCAAGGGCTTGGGCATCCGTGGTAGCAGGGAGAACAAGATCTGATGTTTCCATGCCAATAATATCATCTTGGTTTTTACGACGCTTGCCTACTTTCGTATCCGAACAAACCGCAAAAGAACGCAACGGCACTTGTGCATCGGCTGTCCATTCACGGATTGTTTGTGAGACTAAAGCCAGAGAAGGTACCAGAAACAAAACACGCTTGCCTTTCCCAGCAAGGGTTTCTGCTATCTTCAAACTGGTGAAAGTCTTCCCCGTACCACATGCCATAATCAGCTTGCCACGGTCTGCTTCTTTTAAACCTTCACAGACTTTCTTGATGGCTTCTTCTTGATGGGGACGAGGCTCTTTTGTTGATTTCAGAACAACTTCTTTTTTCGTTGCAAATATTTGCCAATCTATCCGACTGTTTTCCATATGACGAAGGTCAATACGATAAACGGGTATCGCTTGTCCTTTAATCATGGCATTCACATTGTCACTTAATTCCACTTCTGTGGTATCAACGAGAAGGCGATATTTAAAGATATCTTTTCCAGAGGCAGCGATAAAGCTATCAATATCCTTTTTACTGATCTGATGATCTGCTTGATAACACTTACATTGAATAGCGACATAACCCTCTTGATGACGAAGCTTAGCAACTAGATCAATACCGATATCATTTTTATTCCAACCTTCACGCTTTTGCGCCCATTCATAATAGGTTTGAACCTTTTCGTAGCGTCCATAATGGAGAGGGTCTTTTGTCAAATAAGCTATGACAAGGTTTTCAAACATGGTTCCTAATTCACGGGGTGATTTAGCTTTTTGACGATAATATTCCAACAGAGAGCGTAAAGTGACGAGTTCATTATCAGAATGATGAGAGCGAAGCATAAAGGATAAACTCCATAACTATCTACGATACAGATTAATTCTCTTCAAAAGAATCGAAATGAAGCTTATTAAATCCATTTTGAGCAAATGGTGAAAAAAATGTAGAAAAATGCGAAAAAACGGATAAATTTTTTCAAAAGGGGTTTTAAAAGATTGTTTATCCACAGCCCATGGCATGGAATAAGATCAGCAAAGTAGTAAAATTTGCTATTCGTTTCACGGGTTAATCAAGATAAATGTACTACGTGCTTTAAAATATCAGAATGAGTACTTTGATAGGTTTTATAGAGAGGTTTTGTAGGTTCTTAAAACCCCCAAAACCCCTACAAAACCCCTTTTTATATATATCATAGATTGTATTTACAGATTGTATTTAATATAGGTTGTTTATTTAAAACATTAACATATTGAAATATAATGATTTTTATTTTTGTTTAAAAAAATAAAATAATACGTATAAAAAACACCCCCAAAACTTATAATGGGGAGTGCTTTGAAGAGTTCACTGTTATATTGTTAATGTTCTATAAGATTTCCAAATTGCCTCAGTGTGATGTTTTATGGCTTGTCACTAAGGGATTCCATTCATAGCGTATGGTCGGTCGACCGCCTTGTGAGCTCTTGTCTCCAGAGATTTCACGTATATAGTTACAACGGCATAAAAGCTCTAAAGCTTGCTTAACGGCTCCATTATCTTTGAAACATTTCCAATCACGTTTATAAATATCCCTTGTTGTAAAAACATCGGGTAAATGATCACAACGTTCGACAATTAATTTTGCCCCCTCTGTTGCTAAGCTATTCGCCGCCGCATAAAGCCTTTTGACATGACTTAACAAATATTTTTCCCATCGCAAGGCTATTTCAAGGGCATCTTTATTGATTTCCAAACGCCCACCCTCAACCAGTTCAAAAATCAACGCAAGGGTTGGTATGGTTTGATTCATTTTCAAAAGATGTGCTTTTAAACTTGATGAGAAATGACCATTCTTTATTCTTTTCTGAAAATCTTCCCACCACTCACGAAACATTTCTTGGGCTTCGGCAGAAAAGCGTATAGTTATCGGATATTTTGGTGATCCTAATGGTTTATCATAAAGAGAACGAAAAACCCCTTGATAACTTTCCCATGCTTTTTGATTGGGAGGTCTATCAACCCATAACTGCTCTTGTCGGTCATCGGGATAGATCAGCATTTGAAACCGTTGCATAAGACCATCATCGTTTATTCCACGGTGCATGTCTTGAATAATGGGAATAATACGTGCAGGTTGAATACCCCCTATAATAGAGACAGTTGCATTGGGAATAAAAATGGTTCCCCGTCCTATACGGTCATAGGTGTAAGACTTATTGCCATTAAAAGCTGTTAGATAGAAAGAACGGTCTGATTGATATTCCTTTCTTTCCAAATTGGCTAAAAAACCAGCCAGTTCATCACGAACCAACAAGAGACCACGGGGGTTTTCTTTTAAGAGTTCCCCAAGCTTTTCAACGGTCACATCATTGACGATAAGACGGCGTTTTATAGAACTGTCATCTTCCTCACTTTCTTTGTGTTCAAGAGTTTGTGAAAGAAGAGCAAGGGCTTGTTCTTCATCTTGATCTTTGAGTGCTTTATAGGCTTGTTTTTTCTTTTCTCGTTTATCTAATTCACTAAGAATCTCTTTTGTTTCTTGCTGTTTTTTCTTCTTTACCCACTCTTGATGCCATTCCTCTTGAAAGACATAAAGAGGTTCTAAAGCAGCGTCCATGGTACCTGTTTTCATGGTCGAAGGTTCCCCCACAATGACACCCCAGAGATTAGGAACAATTTTCCAATTGGCATGTTGTTTTGGGGCAACCCGCACGCCATTGCCAATAACAGCAGCCAAACCACAGAGAGCAGAGATAGCAATAAAATCCATAGGGGCTTGTTGGCTATCCGCAACGTCATAAACATAGTTCATTAATGGTGTTGGCAACTGTAATAAGCTAAAAGGCTCGACGGGTAAGAGAGGCGCCGTGATAGGCTTTATTTCGCCCCAACCATTTTGTTGCAATGCTTGTTTATAAGGAATGGCTTCTAAACAAGTCTTATCATTTAAAAAAGCATTATCGTTATCATTGCATGAAACATTTTGATTGTTGGTATCGACAATATTGTTTTTATTCTCTCTCATTTATTTATACCTTTCAGTATCAAAACATCATTGAAATCTAGACCGTAGGGGGCTTGCATCATAAAGACCTCAAAGCCTTGTCTATAGGCATGTGCAGCGAGGGTAAAACCTGCTTTACGACCCGCTTCATCACCGTCCATTGCAATTGTCAGACGGGCTTTGATTTTGGGTAAATTCACACGCATCATGCCATGGGTTGAAAGGGACGCCCATAAATTCACGGGCTCTGTTAATAACCCAGACAGCAGAGCCAGACCGGTTTCAATGCCCTCAC
>NZ_JBHIQF010000038.1:0-1868 GCF_042196445.1 Bartonella sp. AP11XZML | reverse complement strand
TTCATCAGAATTTATAAACACTGGTTTATTCACAAATGCCTCCATACTGCCTATTGGCAAAAGTTATTTTCTAAGATATGGAGTGATTAATACGTTTTTCGTAACGATGTGTCAATAGCTAAAATACGAAAAACGTATTTTTATTTTTATAAATCTATTCGATTTTGTTTATTATCATTAATGTTAATGAGGTGCTTATGATAGAAAATATAAAAGAAAAACAGCTATCCATCATGCTAAATAAATTAACCGAATGTGAAAAAAAAGCTTTTATGAATTTCTTGCTGCGAGCAGAGATTTTAAAAGATCCTCGACAATCTTCTTTTCAGAATCATTCGCTTGTGAATATAAGTAAAGAAAATCATCAGAGTAAGGTCCAGAAATAGGTGAAGAATCTTTAAAAAACTCCATAATTTTAACTAATTCATCTGCCTTAATATCTCTCATTTCCCTATTTGTATTAAGATTAATCATATTGGATATAGCTGGTCTTCTTATACCAAGATGGGCGGCAAGCTTGGCTTGGCTCCCTCGTCCCATTTTATCAAGCTCTTTTTTTATCCAAATTTTTAGCTCTTTTTGCCTAATCATAATTAAGTTTATTCCTTATTTTTAAAGTCCTTACAATACAAAAAATACAATGATACGTTTTTCGTATTGACTAAATATTTTTGATATCGTATTTTTATCGCTATGATAAAAACATATACGAAAACCGCAAAACTCATAATTGAGTATCTAGGTGGGTATAAAAAAGTTGCTAATATCGTTAATCGCAATGTTATTGTAATTAGAAAATGGGCTTACCCTTTTGAAAAGCGAGAGGGTAAAGGCGGCATCATTCCAGCTAAATACCAAATTATGCTTTTGAACTATGCACGTGATCATGGGATAGATTTGCGTCCTGATGATTTTTTTTATCCCGAGCGCTTGCAGAGATTAATGCAAGAGCAAGTCCCCCCAATGTCGAAAATTTGCAAGAGCTGCGGTGTTGATCACACCGGAGAAACTTTACAGCATTAAGGAGACAAAGATGGCTGTAGAAAAGAAATATGAGTTCACACGCCAAGGAATAACGCTTTATCCTGATAAGAATAATTCACATGGTATTGTAATGCTTCGTCGCATACGGGCACTGAGAGACTTTGGAAGAGTCAAGAAAGGTGACCTAGGTGGTTTTATAGAGCATGAAGGTAACCTATCACATGAGGGTGATTGTTGGGTAGCTGGTTCGGATAGATCTTTTAGTAATGGGTATGTTTTTGGCAATGCTCGTGTTTTTGGAGATGCCCGTGTTGGTGGCATGGCACGTGTTTTTGGGCATGCACAAGTATACGGTTGTGCAGATGTTTCTAATTGTGTGTATGTTTATGATTATGCAAAGATTTATGGTAATGCGGAGGTTTATGGTCGTGATACCCGTGTTTATGGTAAGGCGCAAATTTATGAGAATGCTTCAGTAAAAGGCAAAGCAGAAGTTTACGGCAATTCTCGCATTTATGGGGATGCTAAGGTTTACAACAAAGCACGTGTCTACGGTCAAGCCAAGGTTTTTGGTAATGCCGAAGTTTTCAATCAATCTAAAGTTTATGACAATGCGTTAGTTCACGGGCATGCCAAGATTAGAGCGAATGCCAAGATTTACGGCAATGCCGATGTTTGTGACTATGAAGATTTTCGCGATAACGACGAAGTTTACATGCGTAAACACGTTTCATATAGCACAAACGAAGCGCATAAGAATGATGATGGTAAGCCTCGTATAGAGCTTATACCGCCGTTGGCACTGATTGAAATCGGCAAAGTTTTAGAGTTTGGGGCAAAGAAGTACGGAGCAAACAATTGGCGTAATGGCATGCACTGGAGCA
>NZ_JBHIQF010000037.1:0-2703 GCF_042196445.1 Bartonella sp. AP11XZML | reverse complement strand
GATGTTAACGTGCAAATTTATCCCCTCCATGCACCTATCCTTCTCTTTACGCATGAGGTGGAGAAAAGAAAAACAAGTCTAGACGATAAGGGTTTCTAATGGGATGTTACTGTTTTTTCCATTTTAGCACTTATAATGTAAGCTATTTGTTGACATTAACAGTATTTTACGCTATATAAAAGAATGATTAAAACGTTTAAAAGCAAAACATTGGCAGAATTATTCAAAACGGGAAATTCATCCAAGATTGATAAGAAACTGGTAAAACGTATCATGGTTCGTCTTGATCGTTTAGATATTTCTGAAAGACCAGAAGATATGAATCTTCCAGGATTCAACTTTCATTCTTTGATTGGATATTCACCCACTCGTTACACTGTCCACGTTAACGGACCATGGTGTATTACCTTTGAATTTGACTCATGTAATGCTTACCGTGTTGATCTTGAACAATATCACTAAGGATACAGTTATGAATGACATTCCTGCACAAAGAGATAAAAACCGTTGTCCTACTCATCCAGGAGAAGTTTTAGCAGAAATTATTCCTGAAACAGGCAAAACAAAATCAGAAATTGCGCAGATGCTTGGTATATCACGCCAACATCTCTACGATATTCTGAACGCAAAAAAGCCTGTTTCTCCTGCTATTTCGGCTTGTCTTGGCAAAATGTTTGGTGATGGAGCTGCTATATGGTTACGTATGCAAGCTAATTATGACGCTTGGCATGCTGAACGTGAAACAAATGTTAGCAAAGTTCCAACACTTCACGCTGTTTGATCTCTTCCTCACTCTCAAGGGATAATGTTTTATGGAATACTGGATAAATAATAATATCGAACAACATCCCCCGCTTTAAACATGTTCATCACTATTCAAAATGTCATCTAAACCACGATCTAAATCGTCTAATATATTTTGCGGTGCATCTGCATAAACAAAAGATTGTGCACCAGAACGAGATTTTACTAATTCATTATATAAATCGACAGGAAGCATAATGATTTTTTCACGCCCTCGTTTTGTCAAAGCAACAGGTGTTGACATAGCCTCGTCTAAAATATCGCCTGCCCCGCGATTTATATCTGTAAAACTACATTTTTTCATAACGATAGCCTTTTAATAGATAATACGTATTGTACGTATAATATGTATTATGTAAAGATGTTTTACAACGTACTGGAGAAAAAAGCACCCTTTTGTAACTGGAATAAGCCTTTCTCAAGGGTATCTATTAAACTCTTCCCCACTCAAAGCAGGGAAGAGAGATTATGTTTTTTACTTAAGCAACCTTTTTAATAGAGCTCTCGAAATTTGGTTCATAAGCGCGCAACAAAGAATCCATGCTATGCGGTAACTCTGAATCACCAAAATCTGTTAGAACTGTTAAGATTTTAAGTATGCTTGGCATCTCATCTTGAAGTTTTAAAATCAAAACCTTTTCTATCAATTCCATAACTTCAACTATAGCATTACAATTTTCATCTCCAATGCTTCGATGATTGGAAAACTGAGACAGCGCCATCCACAAATCGCATAAGAAATTGGTATCTATCTTCATTGCACACCTCCATGAATTTGCTCTCTTAAACATGCCAATCCTCTCGATGTGATTTTTGTTGAAGGGAGCACCTTTTCTGTACCATCCGGTCTTTGAATGGTGATAGCAGGGCAGTCCATGAATCCTTTCTTGATCTTATCCTGATAAGGTAATAGAAGCGCCCCTGGAGCCCGACGATAGACCCAATCATGTTTACGCAAGTAATCCGTTAAATCCTTTGGTCGTACCTCCAACATCTTTGCTGCTTCGATAAGACCAAACAACCCATCAGAGCGTTTTAAACCTTCCAAAGCATCTGCTTTTGGAGCCAATTCGGCAATAACATGATCTTTCTGCTCAATTTGACTTTGTAAGTGATTCAAGACGCCAAGTAATGCTTCGGGTTTAGAGTAGTCAACTTGTGGTGTTGTTACTTGTTTCAAAAGCCGTTCGCATTTGATAAAGTATTGACGCGCTTCATGCCCTTTATCATTACGCTCTATCATTGAAAGGTGTTTAGCCATGTCTAACGTAATGTAGTATTCTATGCTTGGGCGCCCACCTTTTTCTAAATTTTTAGAAAAACCTATAAAGTCTATATTTTCTCGAAAGTTACATTCTTTAATACGGTTTTTAATCCAGTCTGCAAACTTTGATGTAATCTCCAAAAACGCGTGTAACTCACGTGCATTAACAGTTTGAACAATCTCTTGATCGATAACCTGTTCTGATATTTCTATAAGTGTGTTCATTGTGAACTCCTTGTAGTTAGACGTTTTTCATTGACACTCTAAAAGAGTGCCGGGCGCTGAAAAACACGGCTACAAGTCCGTCGTCACACTTTTCCCGTTAGGGTATTGTATAGTGTAACCACACCCGACGAGGTTATTATATGCATGTAGCACATAATGAGTCAAAGTCTTTAAATGTCCAGAAGATTGATTATTTCGGCAATCAATCCGCTTGTAGTTTGTAAGGTGTTTTTCAAGCACCTGATTCAAAAATATACAGTACAGAAATAATGTCAAGCATCTTTCGATAATTTTTTTGTTTTTGGATGCCGAGCTCTGAAAAACACAGTTTTTTACCTCTCATTTTTCCCATTCATTTTCATTCACCAATATTTCAAAGGAGCATAAAGTATGGCAACAGGTTTTTTACA
>NZ_JBHIQF010000036.1:0-3125 GCF_042196445.1 Bartonella sp. AP11XZML | reverse complement strand
TGAAATAACCCTCTTTAAGGTAGGGCTTGTAGCTCTTGGTTCCTTCATTTTTGGTCCACTCATTGCCGCATTAGCAGCCGTGGGAGCAGCATTTGTTAGCCTTGGTATCACAATTATGACAACCCCCATAGGCTGGTTAATGGGTGGCATTGCAGCGCTCTTTGTCCTCTATCAATATTGGGACAAACTCAATGGTTGGGTAGCAGCATCTTTAGCCGCGGTTGGAGCAGTTCTTGTAGCGTCACTTATTCCAGCAATAACCGCCGTTGGTTCTGCTTTTATATCGCTTGGTATTGCCATCATGACAACCCCCATAGGCTGGATAATGGCTGGTATTGCAGCCCTTATTGGAATTGGATATCTGCTTTATAAAAATTGGGATACGGTCATGAATTTCTTACGAAATTTGTTGAGTTCTTTGGCTAATTTATGCAGTAACGTTTTCAATAACCTCTTGACGCTCTTTAAAAACTTTTCACCACTCTCTTGGATTGCGACAAAAATCAATGAACTCATTAAATGGTTGCTTGGCGTTGATTTAATGGAAGTAGGCTCCAATCTTATTAATGGGCTTTGGGAGGGCATCAAAAGCAAATGGGATGATCTGTATAACGGTTTTGGCAATATGATGAATAAATTAACCAGTTGGATGCCAAACTGGGTGAAAGAAAAGTTAGGGTTTAATGTCTCAATAGATAAGACTTCAACGCAGACCATTAAAACCTTTACTGATGAAACTAAAACACGAGCAAAAAGAATGCTGGATACAGCAGTGGTTACAAATACCCCACCTGAAAAACGCAAGAGTGGCTTTAATACAAGCGTAGTCGAAACAGAACAAATGCAGGCTACAAATGCAAAAGTGGGCGCCTTCAAAGCTTCCAAGCCCATTACCGTTCATAAGCCGGTAGAAGTAGATGCCCGTGTGATGATTTCAAATTTAAATATTTCAGTACCAAATGGTCTCAAGGACGAAATCAGAGACGCAGTCAATCAAGCCCTTGAACGCTATGCCAAGCAGCAACGCTTGGCTATAGCCTCTAGCCTTTCGGATTAAGCGCCATGATGTTAGCTTTGGGTGGTTTTATCTTTTCCATTGAAACAGCTGCTTATCAAACCCTTGACATGTCTTATGGCATTCCATGGGTCGAGCAAGGGCGATTGGGGCGCAAAGCAGCGNTTTCTTTAACCGGTGTGATCTATCCAGATTTTAAAGGCGGTCACGGACAAATCGAGTATTTGCGACAAATGGCCCATAATGGTCCTCATATCCTTGTAACCGGTCAGGGGAAAATTTTAGGCAAGTTTGTTATCCTTTCTGTAGAGGAAAAACAAAGCATTTTTCACTATAACGGGTCCCCCAAAAAACAAGAATTTACAATAAAGTTGAGAGAATATGGTGAAGAGCTATGAGTGATCTTTACGTAACAAAAGAAGGTGATATGGTTGATGCCATTTGCTGGAGATACTATGCAAAGGGTCAACAAGCCCTTGCTGTTGAACGCGTTTATGCAGCAAATTTTGGTCTTGCAGACTATGGACCCATTTTAAAAGCAGGCATCACAATCGTTTTGCCAACCCTCCCCTATCCTAAAGCCACACCGGTGATTAGAATTTGGGGTAGCCAGTCATGAAACCTTTTTGCACAGTGATGGCAAATGGAGAGGACATCACAAGAACGCTGATGGACTATGTTTTGTCGATTGAAATTACCGATGAAGCAGAAGACAAAAGTGACCGCATTACCATAGAGCTTGATGACCGCGCCCGTGACAGTGATAACGGCTTTCTTGATATTCCTCTCATCGGAACAATCATTTCTGTCACACTTGGCTATGAAGGCGGCAAAAACCGCGATATGGGAGCCTATCTGATTGATGAAATCTCTGTAAGCAGCCCGCCTCAAAGCCTAAGCGTGACCGGACGCGCCGCCTCTATGAATACGTCTTATAGAACACCCAAAAGCCAATCCTATCACCAACAAACCCTTGGCAGTATTGTTCAAGAGATAGCAGAGCGCAATGGCTATACACCAAAAGTTGACCCTGCTCTTGCTAAAATTGTTGTGCGTCACATTGATCAAACTTCTGAAAGCGATATGGCTTTTGCCACGCGCCTTGCAGAAGACTATGATGCGGTAGCAAAACCCGTTGATGGCAAGCTTGTTTTGGCTAGACGGGGGGAAGGCAAAGCCATCACTGGTGAAACACTCCCCGTTGTTATTATCCATGAAAAACTCTGTACCTCTTGGGATTTTAAATACAGTGCGCGTGATGAAGCAGGAGCGGCCAATGGCTTAGCAACAGAGGCAGGAGATGATCAAAAAGCCGCCGCTGATGCACGAGAACCAGAAGAAGTTGAAGAAGGCGAAGATGTTATCCATATGGATGAAAATGACGCCCTTAATTTGCCTAAAGCAGAGACGGAAGCCAAAACGCCTGAAAATCAAGAGCAAGAAGAAGAGAAAAAAGGCGGTGTTATTGCAAGCTATCATGATATTCGCACTGGTGAAAAAAAGGAAGTCAAAGTTGGTAAAGCACCGTTTCATGAACTCAAATATACCTACCACAATCAATCAGAAGCTGTTGCAGCCATTGCGGCTTATCGCAATAAATCATCGCGTGGGAAATCTTCTTTCTCATGTGATATTGGTGGTGATCCCTTTGTACAAGCGGAAGCAAAGCTTGTTCAAGAGCCCCCTTTCCGCCCCTATATTCCAGCAGAATGGCGCATCAAAAGTGTTAAGCACAAACTTGATAAAACAGGTGGTTACACCACAAAAATAGATTGTGAACTTTTTGATGAAGCCCAAGAAAACACAGCTGGAAACGTTGCAAACACCACACCAGACAAAGATGATACCCTTGACCCAAACGCCCCACCTAACGCATGTGATGAAGGCGAAGGCGTCATCCATATGGACGAAGAGGATACATGATAGGTTATAAACCAGATGTAGAGCCCCTCATTTAAAAGATTGCTTAAATACCTCCCTTCCCCATCTTTAAAGGTGGGGAGGTAGTCAAGATGCTTCTTCTAAAGCTGCTTGTTCCTTACAATTATTTTGGATAGGCGTTAAGCTAATCTGCAAATTTAAAGCACTCAAAACACTGAGAAAAGTAGAA
>NZ_JBHIQF010000035.1:0-2224 GCF_042196445.1 Bartonella sp. AP11XZML | reverse complement strand
CAATCTTAGGTTATTCGGGACTCTCATTCAATATGAATAACGATAGATTATCATTATAAATCAATGCCTTGTAGAGATAGAACGAGAGATAAAACAACTCTCAACAAAAGCTGCTTAACCTTATGGGGGTGTTTTGTTCCCCGCATATCTACAAGCACCCCCACCCTTCTTAACACTTTCAAGTAATGCGTGATTCACGCCACACGTGAATCGCATCTCAATGTAAGGAGAAAAGATATGGGCCTCGTCCAGCTGCTATAACGCAACCAGCCATTGCACGCGCTTTAAGAGAAGCTAAAAAACAAGGATGTGAACTCGTAGAAATCAAACCTACCGGTGAACTGCTTATCTATCTCAAATCCGATATTCCAATACCAAATTTAGTTAGCCACCCAGACAAACTTTTAGATTTGTCAAAGAATGAATATTACGAAACCGCACTCTCTAAGATGTAAAATACCATGCCTAAACCACGTCCTCCTCATCTCGTTAAACAAATTACTCAACATGGCAAAATTGTATGGTATGTACGTATTGGTCACGGTAAACGCATTAGAATCCGCAGAACCTATGGAACGCAAGAGTTTGTTGATAACTACAAAAGCGCACTTGCCGAGTTACAAGAGCTTATACTTCCTAAATCAAAAACCGGTAAACTTGTTGAAGGGTTATTTGCATGGCTGCTTAAACAATACTTTAACAGCTCTAATTGGCATAGCTACACTAAAGCTACAAAAAAACAAAAAGAACTCCTCCTTATGAAGGTATGTGATTGGAGAAGAAACATTCATTTGTGGTAAAGAAGGTAAAAAACTAGTTAAAGAAAGTTTTGGCAACCTTTTTCGTGAGGCTTGTAACGTAGCGGGAATCAAAAAATCAGCACATGGCTTAAGAAAATTAGCAGCAACACGCGCAGTTAATTCTGGTGCAACAGTATCACAACTCAAAGCAATTTTTGGCTGGACAAATGATGCTATGACATCTCTTTACACAAAGAGCGCAGACCGTAAAAAACTCGCTCTTGAAGCCATAAAAAAGCTTCAAAAAGATGAGGGATAGAGGCAAAAAAATCAATAGAATCAAGATTCACCTATTCTCTTATATTAGACATAAATATTTTATTTTACACATACTTGTGAATGAATCGGCTTTTAAAACTTTGTCTTTTAAAGTTTACGCTTTCTGACTCTGCATAATTTAGCGTTTTTAAGTTCTATTCTTGAAAAACTATGTAATACCTTCACAAACTATCTATTGATCTAAGGGTATTGCTCAATAATTTTTTCTTCCATTCAAATTAACTTTTTGCTTATCCCACAGAAAAAGCATTACAAATATACCTAATTTCCAGTCATATCTAGAAGAGATTTTAAACTATCGATGCAAATCTTACATAAAATTTTATTCAAATAGCGCAAATCAGCCATTCCCTCCAAGGTACTTTTTAGACGCACTAAATATCTGAATATTTTTATTTAAAAAATTAAAATCTTTTAAAGAGCTTTCTTATTGAATTGTACTTAATTTAAACTCAATAAAAACTTTCCTTGAATATATATGTCATTCTTACAAATTTATCTCTCATAAACTGTCAGAGTAATAACATTTTCTTTTCGCCAATATGAACGATCTAAATAAAATAAATATCTGGAAAGGTAAAATAATTCAAAAATACACGACCGGAATTTAATATAATTTATCAAACATTTTCAACTAAACATTTCTTATTATTACGAAAACGATTGTTAGAACTTAAAAAAATATTGCTTTGTAAAAAATTTTTAAACAGGAAAAAAATGATAAATATCATAATTACCTTTCATTTTTTCAGAAAAAACTATCATGTTTAAAAATGAAACTCTTAGATAACACACTCAAAGAATTAACTTATGAAGAATTATTTTAATTGAAACTTAAATAGTTTTACAAAGAACGCTTTAAAATGCGTATTAAAATGATTGACCTTTTACAAGAAATTTGTCAAAAAGCATATCTAGTTTGGAGGGGTGGCCGAGCGGTTTAAGGCACCGGTCTTGAAAACCGGCGTGCAGGAGACTGTACCGTGGGTTCGAATCCCACCCCCTCCGCCACAGCACTTTTATCATGCTATAACTTATTGATTCTGTGTGTAGTTGTAGCTTGCCAGTGTAGCTTGCCAGCAGGTTTTGTATAATTTGCCACTAGGTTTTGTACCAATTTATTTTTCTCAAAGAGTTTTAAAGAT
>NZ_JBHIQF010000034.1:0-12006 GCF_042196445.1 Bartonella sp. AP11XZML | reverse complement strand
TGGGATCTGTCACTGGTGGTGGGGTGCAATTAAGTCAAGCCAATCCAAAACATCTGGTCATTTGTGAGGGCATTGAAACCGATCTGGCTCTGCTGTCTGGGTTATTAACAGAGCCCGTTGATTTATGGGCATCCCTTTCAAACCATGGCATGATGCGTGTGAATTTACCCAAAACCAAAGCCCGTCTCACCATTGCAATGGACGGTGATGAAGCGGGTCGTAAAGCAGGTTTCACTCTCGCTGCGCGCGCTTATAGCCAAGGCTTTGAGGTTTTTATGATGCAAGCCCCCTACGGTCTAGATTTCAATGATGTTTTGATACGAAAAGGTATAAATAAATGAGAGAGAATAAAAACAATATTGTAGATACCAACAATCAAAATGTTTCATGCAATGATAACGATAATGGCTCTTTAAACGATAATATTTGTTTAGAAGCCATTCCTTATAAGCAAGCATTGCAACAAAACGGTTGGGGGGAATTAAAACCACTTGAATATACTCTCTTACCCGTCGAGTCTTTTCATGCTGCGCAAATGCCTTTAACTTTAAGTCGCTATGTTTATGACGTTGCTGACCGTCAACAAGCGCCTCTCGATTTTGTGGCTGTCGCTGCTTTGTGTGGCTTGGCTGCTCTCATCGGCAATGGCGTGCGGATTGCTCCAAAACAACATGATGATTGGAAGATTGTCCCTAATCTCTGGGGCGCTCTTATTGGTCAACCTTCAACCATGAAAACACCTACCATGCAAGCCGCTTTAACTCCCATCACTTGCCTCCAAAAGAAATGGTATAAAGACTGGCTAAAGCAGAAAGAGAGACAAGAAATTGAAGAGATACTTGAAACTTTAGACAAGTCTGAAAAGAAAAAACAAGCCCATAAAGCAATAAAAAAAGGAGATCTTGAAACAGCCCATGCTCTTTTGTCTGAAACCCTCTCTAAAGACAATGCGCGTGATGAGGATGTCTCTCGTTTTATTGTCAATGATGTGACCGTTGAAAAGCTTGGGGAACTTTTAAAAGAAAACCCCCGTGGTCTCTTGATGGTGCGTGATGAATTATCCGGTTTCTTAACAGATATGGAACGAAAGGAATATCAAACAGACCGTTCCTTTTATTTGGAAGCTTTTAATGGAGATGGTCAATTTACTTACGACCGGATTGGGCGGGGAACCATTTTTATTCCCAATGCAACCGTCTCTATTATAGGGGGCATTCAACCCTCTCGCATTCTCCCCTTTATACGCAATGTTTTATATGGCAAAGGCAATGATGGTTTCTTACAACGCTTTCAAATGCTTGTCTTTCCCGATGAGACAAAAGATTGGAAATGGGTTGATAGACCGCCCAATCAAGAGGCATGGGAAACTTATGAAGGGGCATTTCGTTCTCTTTATGATAACCCCCTTGGTTCACCAGAACACCCTCTTGTGATGCGTTTTTCTGCTGAAGCTCAAGAGATCTTTCGTGAATGGATGCAAAAGATTTTTAAAGAAGCTAAAGAGAATAACCTTTCTGAAAGCTTACAATCGCATCTTTTGAAAATGCCTAAAACCATAGCAAGTCTTGCATTGATTTTTGAATTAACCGAAGGGGGGCGTTTTGAAATCAATAAAGATGCCCTTCAAACAGCCTTGCGATGGGAAAAATATTTGTTAAGTCATGTCAAACGTCTTTATGCGGCGGCGGATAGCTTAGCAACAGAGGGGGCAAAATTGATTGTCGAGCGCTGTGATCATTTACCCGCTGTCTTTACTTTACGTGATATTCATCAAAGAAGTTGGATCGGTTTAACAGATAATAGAGCCGTTAAGCAAGCTTTAGAGCTCTTATGTCGTTCCAATCATATTCGTCAAATATCAGTGGAAAATAGCTCTCAAAGCGGTCGACCGACCATACGCTATGAATGGAATCCTTTCGTTAAAAACAACAGCATCAAACAATGAAGTCATTGTAATCTTTTGTTATTCTTAAAACCTTCAAAGATCTTATCGTACCAACAGAGGGTTTACGAATTATCTTTGAGGGTTTTTGTTTTATCATTTTTAAAAGAAGAAACATAAAGAGTCCTTTTAACCTTGTGTCAAAGATATCCAAAACACAACCTCTATAGGTTTTGACGGGGTTTTGAGTTTTGAGGGTTGCTGCTATTATGTAAAAAAACGATAAAAATTAAAAACGTTATATTTCAATGTGTTAATATTTTACAAATCTTAAAAAAACAACCCATATTGATAATATAACCTCTAAATTCAATCAATAATATACGTTTTGAAGGGGTTTTGACGGTTTTTACACCTTCAAAACCTATAAGGAAAATGATTCATAAAACTTATCAAAATACTCATTCTGATATTTTAAAGCACATAGTACATTTATCTTGATTAATCCGTGAAATGAATAGCAAATTTTACTACTTTGCTGATCTTATCCCATGTCATGGGCTGTGGATAAACAATCTTTAAAAACCCCTTTTGAAAAAATTTATCCGTTTTTTCGCATTTTTCTGCATTTTTTTCACCATTTACTCAAAATGGATTTAATAAGCTTCATTTCGATTCTTTTGAAGAGAATTAATCTGTATCGTAGATAGTTATGGAGTTTATCTTTTATGCTTCGCTCTCATCATTCTGATAATGAACACGTCACTTTACGCTCTCTGTTGGAATATTATCGTCAACAAGCTAAATCACTTCGTGAATTAGGAACTCTGTTTGAAAACCTTGTCATAGCTTATTTGACGAAAGACCCTCTCCATTATGGACGCTACGAAAAGGTAGAAACCTATTATGAATGGGCGAAAGAGCGTGAAGGTTGGAATAAAAATGATATCGGTATTGATCTGGTTGCTAAGCTTCGTCATCAAGAAGGTTATGTGGCTATTCAATGTAAGTTTTATCAAGCAGACCATCAGATCAGTAAAAAGGATATTGATAGCTTTATCGCGGCATCTGGAAAAGATATCTTTAAATATCGTCTTCTCGTTGATAGTACGGAAGTGGAATTAAGTGACAATGTGAATGCCATGATTAAAGGACAAGCGATACCCGTTTATCGTATTGACCTTCGTCATATGGAAAACAGTCGGATAGATTGGCAAATATTTGCAACAAAACAAGAAGTTCTTCTGAAATCAACAAAAAATCCTCGTCCCCATCAAGAAGAAGCCATCAAGAAAGTCTGTGAAGGTTTACAAGAAGCAGACCGTGGCAAGCTCATTATGGCATGTGGAACGGGAAAAACTTTCACCAGTTTGAAGATAGCAGAAACCATAGCAGGAACAGGCAAGCGCGTTTTGTTTCTGGTGCCTTCTCTGGCTTTAGTCTCACAAACAATCCGTGAATGGACAGCCGATGCACAAATCCCGTTGCGTTCCTTTGCTGTGTGTTCGGATACGAAAGTAGGCAAGCGTCGTAAAAATCAAGATGATATTGTTGGTATGGAAACATCAGATCTTGTTCTCCCTGCTACCACGGATGCTCAAGCCCTTGCCAAAGAAGCTTGCGAAAACCTAGCAGATGCAATGACGGTGGTCTTTTCAACCTATCATTCTATCCAAGTGATTTCGGATGCGCAAAAAGAGCATGGATTACCCGAATTTGATTTGATCATCTGTGATGAAGCCCATAGAACAACTGGGGCTTTATTGGGAAGTGAAGACAATGAATCTGAATTTATCAAGGTTCACGATAACAGCATCATTCGGGGCAAAAAACGTCTGTATATGACAGCAACGCCTAAGATCTTTAGTGACAAGCTGAAAAGGAATGCTTTCTTATCCAATAACGTTTTGGTGTCCATGGATAATGAAAAACTCTATGGCAAACAACTTTACACTTACAACTTTTCACGTGCTTTAGAGGATAAGCTGTTATCACCTTGTAAAGTTATCATATTAGTTGTCAATGAAAAAGAAGTAAGCCAATCCATTCAACATCTTATTACCGATAAGAATTATGAACTTATTCTTGACGATAGGACCAAGATTAATGGCTGTTATAGAGCCCTTACCAAAATGGATCTAAAACTTGATCTTAAAGATGACCCCAAACCCATGCGTAGAGCTTTAGCTTTTTGCAAAGATATTGAGACTTCTAAACGCATATGCAAGAGATTCAAAAAAGAAAAAGTGCAAGAATCTTTGCGCGCTCTTCATAAGAACTATAAAGATACCCCTCCTCTTAACTGTACCCTTGCCCATATTGATGGAACCTTTAGTGCTAAAGAGCGTACAAAACAACTTGAATGGTTAAAGGAAGATGCGGGGGAAAATACGTGTCGTGTGCTCACCAATGTAAGATGTCTTTCTGAAGGTGTTGATGTTCCTGCTCTTGATGCTGTTCTATTTTTACACCCGCGCAAAAGTCAAATTGAGATTATTCAAGCGATAGGACGCGTCATGCGTCGAGCAGAGGGTAAAAAAAGAGGCTATATTATTCTACCCATTGGGATACCCGCTGACATTCCGCCGGAAATAGCCTTAGAAAACAACAAAAAGTATAATGTCATCTGGCAAGTTCTCAATGCTTTACGTGCCCATGATGACAATTTTAATAAAATAATTCACCATATGCACAAAAAACAAGATGTAAGCGATGCTCTTGAAATCGTTGCTGCTTCTCAAGAACTTGCGTTAGAAGATACGACTACGGTTATTGATGATTTACCTATACGCTCAAAATTAGAGTATTCAGGACTTAATATTGGGTTAGCAACTTACGAATCCTCTCACACATGTGAAGAACAAGGAGAACTCCCCCTTGTTTCTAAATGTAAAGATGTCATTAAAGCTGCTATTGTTAATAGATTTTACGACCCTAGCTATTGGAAAAAATGGGCAATAAATGTTGGTGATCTTGCTCAAACTCATATCATACGCTTAACTGAGGTTTTAACAAAATCAGAAACTGAAACACGGCAAGTGTTTAATGATTTTATGACCGAATTGCGTAACAATTTAAACACAACTATCTCCGAACAAGACGCAATTGAAATGCTTGCACAACATCTTGTAACGCGTCCAGTCTTTAATGCTTTATTTGAGGGGCATCAGTTTGTTCAAGAAAATCCCGTATCTTGTGCTTTACAACGTGTACTCAATGTCCTTGATAAAGTTGCCCCTAAAGAAGAATCTCAAGATCTCAAAAATATTTCTAAGAGTGTACAATTTTACACGCGTGGAATTACCACTCTTGAAGCACAACAAAGTTTAATTGTAGAGCTTTACAATGAATTTTTCCGTTATGCTTTTCCGCGTACAGTAGAAAAATTAGGAATTGTTTATACGCCCATTGAGGTTGTTGATTTTATCATTCATTCTGTTGATGATGTTTTACGCAATGAATTTGGAAAAAGCTTGGGATCACGAGGTGTCTCCATTCTCGACCCTTTCACTGGAACAGGAACCTTTATTACGCGGCTGTTACAATCAAATCTCATCAAACCAGAAGATATGGAATATAAATACCGTTACGATATCCATGCCAATGAGATTGTTTTACTCGCTTATTACATAGCAGCCATTAATATTGAAGCAACCTATCATGGTCTTATGAAAGGGAATTATATCCCTTTCAAGCATATTGGTTTGACTGATACGTTTCGAATGATTGAAAAACAAGATCTAATGAAAGGTCTACTAGAGGAAAACAGTGAATATTTGGAACATCAGAAAAATTTAAATATCCAAGTTATCTTTGGTAACCCTCCTTATTCAACAGGTCAAAAAAGTGCCAATGATAACGCGAAGAATACTCCTTATCCCATATTAGATCAACGTATTCGTGAAACCTATGCTGCTCAATCTAAAGTTACGAATGTACAAGCACTTTATGACAGTTATATTCGTGCCATTCGTTGGGCTAGTGACCGTATTGGTAATGCTGGGGTAATCGGCTTTATTTCTGGTTCAAGCTATATAGACAAGCCAACAATGAACAGCTTACGAAAATCTTTAGCCAACGAATTTACGAGTATTTATGTGCTTAATTTACGGGGAGATATCCGTAAAAACATGTTAAGCAATGGAGCAACTCAAGAAGGAGAGAATGTTTTTGGTAGTGGTAGTATGACTGGTATTGCCGTGACCTTATTTATTAAAAATCCCAATGCTTCTGGAGAGTGTAAAATTTACTATCATGATATTGGTAACAATCTTTCTACCGAAAAAAAACTTGGAATGATTCAAGACTTTGGTAGTGTTGGTGGTATTACACGTGAACAAGGCTGGCAAATAATTACACCAGATAAGCATGATGATTGGATTCATCAACGTGATGACAGTTTTGAAACGTTTCTCGCCTTAGATGATAAAAAAGGGCATAATAAAAAACTATTTGAAGCTTCTTCATGTGGTATAAAAACCAATCGTGACGCTTGGACATACAACTCTAGCCGTGATGCTTTATCAAAAAATATGAGTAATATGGTAGCCTTTTATAATAGTGAGGTAAAACGTTTTAATGCTGCTTATGGACATGCTGATCGTAAAACACGTACCAATATTGTAGACAATTTTGTAAATTCAGATGCTAAAAAAATAAGTTGGAGTCGCGCTCTTAAACAAGAATTGGTAAAAAGAAAGACTTTCAACTTCGAAGAAGCATGTTTCACGCAAAGTTTATATCGCCCTTTTACACAACAATGGCTTTATTATAATCGCATTTTCAATGAATTGGTTTTACAAATGCCTCGTATATTCCCAATGGGAAAAGCGGTTGAAAATCAAGTAATACAAATTACAGGTACGGGAACTCAAACAGTTTTTTCTACTTTAATGACTAAGGCTTTACCTAATTTTCATGCAGTGCATACTGGTCAATGCTTTCCACGTTATATTTACGAAAATACTGAATCTTTAAAAAATAAAAGTGAGAAACAATCCCATTTATTTACAGAAGCAAACACAACATCTGGTTTACAGAGACGTGATGCCATTACTGATGAAGGATTAGCACATTTTAAAGCGGCTTATCCTAATGAAAAAATCACTAAAGATGATTTGTTTTATTACGTTTACGGTTTACTTCATTCAGAAGATTACCGCGCCCGTTATGCTCATAATTTATGCAAAGAACTGCCTCGTATCCCTTGCGTAAAGAGTGCTGATGATTTTTGGAAATTTGTGACAGCAGGGCGTGAACTGGGGCATTTGCACGTGAATTATGAAGATGTAGAGCCTTATCCCGTGACCTTTAAAAAGGGTAATCCAAAAGTTACAGAGATCTCTAATCCCGAAAAGTTTTATTACGTGACTGAAATGAAATTTGCTGGGAATAGCAAAGAAAAGGATAAATCGACTGTTATTTATAACAGCAATATTACCATAACAGATATCCCTCTTGAAGCTTATGAGTATATCGTCAATGGCAAGCCTGCTCTTGAATGGGTTATGGGGCGTCAGTGTGTAAAGACTGATAAAAAGAGTGGCATTGTGAATGATGCCAACCGTTATGCTGTTGAAACCGTTGGAAACCCCGCCTACCCTCTAGAGTTATTTCAAAAGGTTATTACGGTAAGTTTAGAAACCATGAAAATCGTGAAAAACTTACCAAATTTGGTATTAAGAGAAACTGAATAACTTATAAAGCATTCTCACATAATGGGTATGTTAACCTTACAAGGGGTATAGAGCTTATAACCATAATCTATACCTCTTTTTGTTAAGTTGATTAGATACAATCTCTAAAAGGAGTGTTTATATGCGTTATTCTAAAAAGAAATCCCATCTTAAAGTGAATAGGCTTCTTTTCCATTGTCTTTAAGAGGTTATATCGTAATCTAAAATGATAGATTTATTGTTTTCAAAAGCTTTGTTTAAAGAGAGTTATATATATATTCATTTTGCTTATAGGTTTTGAAGGTGTAAAAACCGTCAAAACCCCCTCAAAACGTATATTATTAGTTGAATTTATAGGTTGTATTATCAATATGAGTTGTTTTTTTAAGGTCTATAAAATATTAACCTATTGAAATATAACGTTTTTAATTTTTATCATTTTTTTACATAATAGCAGCAACCCTCAAAACTCAAAACCCCGTCAAAACTCATAACTATAATGATCTTGATAGCATCTCTTATGAGTTACAAGCTATCTTTTGAAAAGCTTTAAAGGATCATATGATTTTCATAAAGCACGTTGTAATCAATTCTCTAAAATCATAAGGTTATCATTCAAAAGAACTGATAAAAATTCATAAAAGGGATTTTGCTAATCTCTATAATTATCAGTTTCTATTGAGATGTTTTCATAACAATCTATAAATCGTAATTATCCTATATCCTATTTATCGTTTCTCTTATGAAAATGAAAAATGATGCTATGGCTATAAAGCATATAACAGCTATAGAGAATGCGTAAAAATAACAGCCTTATTTGAATAAAGCAAAAATGCAAATGAATGCATTGGTTATAAAGACCATCTCTATGAAAAGCTGTTAAGTTGCAAATGTGTTATAAACAAAATTCACAAAAAAATTAAAATTCATTTAGTGAAAAAACTGATAGGTTATAAAGTTAAAAATACGCATTATGAGAGCGTTTCTAAATATTATCAATGTATAGATTCAAAACATAACGCAATCGTTTAAGAAAGCCCATAATATAGCTTTAAACGCGTATAAATATAAAAGAAGCAATTAATAAGCATAAGATATTATCAATACATAACGTATTTAAAAAATATCAAAAAAGATGAAATATTAATTGACAATAAATACGTATTTTGTTATATAAATAATCAAGTGATGAAAACACTTACAGTTAGCGACTAGGTTACGATAAACCTAATCCTATTAAAAACTGACTATCTTTTATGCTTTAGTTAGCATATATGATGATTATGTCGGGTGTAGCTATGCTATACAATACCCTTATGGGAAAAGCGTAGCAACGGACTAACTGCCGTGTTTTCAACACCCGGCGCCCTTATAGGGTTGTCAATTGAAAACTTCTTTACAGTTAGGTTTTAAATATGACAAATATAGTAAAAAACACTCCCGTTAATAAGAAAAAAATATCCAAAAAATATGAATTTACTAGTGAAATGGATTGCGTAGCTGGTCATTTCTTATATCGCATTCGGGCTTTAAGAGATTTTGGGGATGTTAAAGCTGGCGATCTAGGCGGCTTTATTGAAAAGGAAAGCAACTTATCTCACAAAGGCAATTGCTGGGTGTATGACAATGCGCGTGTTTTTGAAAATGCAAGGGTTTATGACAATGCTAAAGTCAAAGGCTTTTTTGTAGACGTTTATGGCGATGCTAAAATTTATGGTAATGCTATTTTTCAAGGCATGGCAATAAATGATTATTGTGAGATTTATGGCAATGCCCATGTTGAAAACGCCGTGGTTATTGAAGGCAATGTTAAAATTTATGATAACGCCCGTGTAAGTGGTCATGCTCATATTTCCGATATGTCTGTTATTTGTGATAATGCTCATGTCGGAGGCAATGCAAAAATAAGTGATGGTGCTTATATTTGTGATGATTCCTATGTCGTTGATGATGCCGTGGTTTGTGGTTCTTATGTATCTGGTTCTTCTTGTGTTCATAGTGCTGCCTCTTTAACTGAAGAGGATCAAATTCATGATGAGGCAATTCCAAGATTTGGAAGTGATGATGATTATTACCGTCATGAGTATTATGACGAGGCTGTGTAATTAACACTAGGCGCGGCGGGGGCGCCCCTCTTTAAAACATTTCATTTTAAAATTTATCAAATATGAACTTAGGGAGTTACCTATGAACGCTATAACTGTAACTAAAAAATACGAATTGACTAATGAAACTCATATTATTGAAGGTCGTACTTTATATAGAATTAAAGCATTAAAAGATTTTGATAATGTCAAGGCGGGTGCCTTGGGTGGCTTTATAGAAAATGAAGATAACCTCTCGCATGATGGCAATTGCTGGGTCTATGATAATGCTTGTGTTTATAATAATGCTTATGTTTTCGATAATGCAAAAATTGAAGGCTATGCTAAGGTTTTTGATTGTGCAAAAATTTATAACAATGCAAGGGTTGCTGATCATGCCTTGGTTTTTGGAAAAATTTATGTTTACGATTATGCCTGCGTTTTAAATCATGCTGAGGTATCGGACAGGGCTGTTATAAAAGGTCATGCTAAGATCTATGATAATGCTTTATTGACTGGCTATGCACAAGCTTATGGCAATGCAAAGATTTTTGGCAATGCTCAAGTTTGGTTTTTTGCTATAGTTGGTGATGATGCTTGTATTTATGAGAATGCAAAAATTACAGGCTATACATACATTTGTGATCAAGTGAGTGTTTTTGGCAATTCATATATAGATACAAAAAAACTGAATGGTCATATTAAAATTTGTGATCAAACCATAAAAGACGCTGCGTAAATAATGGCTTGTGCGTGGCGGGGGCGCCTGCTTTCCAACCAAATTTCCCATTTCAAATTTTATTTAGAAAACGTTTATCACATTAGATTGTGAGGGTATCTCTATGTGCAAAAAATACGAATTAACCAGTGAAATCAAAAAAATCAAACATGCTCTTACTCGAAATATTATAAATCTTTATCGCATTAAAGCTTTAAAAGATTTTGATGATGTTAAGACGGGGGATTTAGGGGGCTTTATTGAAAAGGAAGCTAATCTATCCCATGATGGCAATTGCTGGGTTTATGATAAAGCTTGTGTGTATGGCGGCTATGCCCGTGTTTATGACAATGCAAAAATACGANGTCGTGCCATTGTTGCTGGCTCTGCCCGTATTCATAGCTATGCCAAGGTTTATAATTATGCCTTTATTAATGGTCGTGCAAAAATACATGGCAAGGTCTATGGTGGTGCTTTGGTGGGCGGTTGTGCTGAAATTTATGGCTCTGTTTTTGGCAATGCCAAGGTTTTATTCTATACTAAGGTCTGGGGTCGCGCTTATGGCAATGCGAAATTAACCAAGAAAAGCAAAGTAAGGGAAGTTCCTATAAATTATGAGGTTTATGAAAGCGATAACCTTGTCAAGATTGTTGATGAAACAGAATAAAAATAGACATAGGAGTGCCTTCTTGATGGCTATAAACGCATTATAAGATAATTGCTTAATATACATATCATAAAAGAGAGCATTCATAAAAGAAAGCCGTGTCAAGTGATATGACGCGGCTTTCAAATAACGATTATAATGATAGAAAAATAATCATCCACAATGGAGTAATGAATGCATATATACAAAACGTATTATATTGCAAGGGCTCTTTTGAGATATGAAAACTTATCAAAAGGAATGTAAATAATGCGTATAATTTTTACTCACTCATTTGAATGAACGCTTTTCATTTCTCTCAAACGTATTAATCATAACGTCTTTATCTTTTAAAGAGATTCATTGAAAACAAAGCCCATGATCAAAATGCTTCTTTTAAAACGTTCCAATATGTTGACCTTAAAATTGAGTTGAGTGAATTCAAATAACTTATATTCTAAAATCAAAACCTATCAAACAAATCAAAACGCTTGATAGCTTTAACAAAACCCGTTTTTTACAGTTGCAAACGTTGGCTTTTAAAACAAACTCTCATAAGACAATAAACAACCGCTTTTATCAAACGCAAGGCTTTAAAAACTGTTATAAACATCCGTTTCAAACGTTTAAACGTTCATTTAGAAAGGCTTTCATAAGTTTCTTTTAAACAGAACTTCTTTGCAAATTAATCGCTCTATATTTGTGCTCTGTACTTTTAAATGGTAACTTTTAAAACGTTTTTTAGTACCATATCTAAGGTAAAATAGTATTTTACTGCTATGGTATTACCCGCCTCCATTTTTTTGTGGAAGCGAATAATTCCGTTCTTAAAAACTAGTCTGCAATCTATTCATTAAAAGGCTTTTCATTTCATAAGATATAAAATACCTCTTTATCGTTTTTTTAACTTTTAGTAAGCGTTTTAAAAGCGATTTTATCCTTAATCCTTTTATGCAATTTTTTAAATTAAACCTATAAGCTTATGACAGGTTCAAACAGTT
>NZ_JBHIQF010000033.1:0-2097 GCF_042196445.1 Bartonella sp. AP11XZML | reverse complement strand
TTCTTTTATATTTCGATTGGTTACTTTAATCGTTTATTTAGATCGCTAGCTGTTTTGATAATAAAAGCCGTGTCTTAAAAGGACGCGGCTTTTTTGCTATAAAGCAGCCCCCCGCCCCGTTATTTTATTTATGCTGCTTTTTCAGTGATTACATCATTACTACAAACATCATCACGAAATGTTTTCTTTTCCTTAAGAGCGGCGTTGCCATAAATCTTAACATCTTTGTAAACAACCGCTTTTCCATAAACTCTTGCATTATCAAAAATATGAGCACCTTCGTATATATAAGAAGATCCTGATACTTTTGCATTGCCATAAACAAAGCCACTCACATCAGCACTATGCCAAACCTTGGCATTGTCATAAATTTTTGCATTTACAGCAATAAAGGCTTTCCCATAAACCACGGCATTGTTACAAACTTGACCACAAATTTTTGCATCACCATAAACCTTGGCATTGTCATTAACCACGCACTTGCCATAAACTACTCCCTTACCACGAACCCACATACTACCATTAACACTCGCATTATCAGAAACCTGTGCATTGCCATAAACATGGGTATCATGACCATAAACTTTAGCTTTTCCACTCACTATAGCATTACCATAAACTTTAGCATTTTGAGCAACAATGGCATCATTACGTATTTTTGCATTTTCAGAAACGACGGCATTCACAGCAACTATAGCATTATCATACACCCAGCAATTACCATCATGTGAGAGATTATCTTCACTTTCAATAAAGCCACCAAGGTCCCCTGTCTTTACATCATCGAAATCCCTTAATGCACGAATGCGATAAAAGTGTTTAGGTTGACGGGTTTCAGCATCTTTAACTTCTTTAATTTCGTCTGTAATTTCATATTTTTTAGATACATTTTTAGTGGTCATAGGTAGCTCCCTAATCTAACATTTGAATAAATTTTTAATAAGAGGTTTAAAGAAGGCGCCCCCGCACCGCCGCTGCTGTCTTATGCTGCTTTTTCTAAAATATTATTCGAGTTATATATGACTTTATTGCCACTATAAACCTCACCTTCCCTATGAACAAAATCACACTCTCTTAATTTTGCCTTGCCTGAAACCTTCCCATAAATTTTTGAATAACCTGATATTTTTGCATTACCATAAATAATCCCATGAATTTCAGCATGCCCTTCAATAACAGCGTTCCCATGAACGTGTGCATTTTTATAAAGTTTTGAAAAACCTAGAACCTTGGCATTACCATAAACTTTTACATCAGCATAAATGCAAGCATATCCAGAAAGCTTGGCATTACCAAAAATATGCGTATCATTAAAAACCCAAGCATTATAATGAACGTGCGCATTCCCATAAATTCTTGCACGAGGATAAATACGTGCAAAACCATAAACTTCAGCATTTCCATAAACAAAGCCACCTACAACAGCCTTGCCATAAACACGGGCGTTTTCATAAATACAAGCTTCCACATTAACATGCGCATACCCACTTACAACGGCATTATCGTAAACACGTGCATTAGCATAAACCTTGGCATTACCTGCAACCCAGCAATTGCCATGATGCGATAAATTGTATTCACTGCCAATAAAACCGCCGAGGTCCCCTTTTTTGACATCTCCAAAATCTCTTAATGCTCTAATTCTATGAAGTGTCTTAAAACCAACTTCAATCGTCTCGCCTGTAAATTCGTATTTTTTTGCAAACTCTCTCTTTTTAAAAGAGCCATTATCATCTGTAATAAAAAAGGAAGATTCTTGATTTTTAACTGTAGCACTCATGCTAGTAATCCTATTCGTTTAAATTGTTTGTTATTGACAGCCCTATAAGGGCGCCGGGCGCTAACAAACACGGCGAATAGTCCGTCGCTATGCTTTTCCCTCGCGAAGGGTATTGTATAACATAGCTACACCCGACAAAATCGTTATATGCCAACGATAGCACAAAAGAAAGTCAGTATTTTAAGAAATGGGAAAAACCTTACGTGGTTTAACCGCTATTCGCTATAGTGTTTGTTAAGCACTTGCCAACCTTAATAAACGACCTTTTCTTTAAAGTCAATACGTATTTTTTATTTTTTTCAATTTTTTTCATTTTG
>NZ_JBHIQF010000032.1:0-36874 GCF_042196445.1 Bartonella sp. AP11XZML | reverse complement strand
TATTTTTTTTTAAATAAAATAACCCAAACAATACCAATAAAATATTGAACAAAAAATCCTATTTCAAGACATTATTGGAAAAATAAGAAGCGTATAAAAGTTTCATGCCCGATAGCGGCGGCTTTCAGATTATAATACCCCTCCCCCTCACAACGATTGTAACTTTTCTTACATATCGCAAGGATGTCATGTAAAAGGCTAAAGATAGAGTACATATTATATAATCACCATTGCATAAATATCTTACACGCTTTATGCTTTTCCATGGGAGCAAAAGGAAGATGTCAATGTCATCTAAACTGACGCGTAACCAAACATTGGTTTTAAATACTTTAAAAAATGCAAAAGGGCCTTTAAGTGCTTATGCGATTCTCAATCACTTACGCGAAGAAGGTTTTCGCGCACCTCTCCAAGTTTATCGTGCGTTAGAAAAACTCGTACAGTTAAAGTGTATTCATCGTCTTGAAAGTGTAAATGCCTTTATGGTCTGTTTACACCCCGAAAACTGTCAACATGAACTTACAACGTTTATAATTTGCGAAAACTGTGGCACAGTCAACGAAATACAAGATCAAACGATTGTATCAAGTTTAAAACAGATGGTTCAAGCGGTTGACTTCCAAGCACACAAAAGCACCCTAGAAGTACGAGGTCTTTGTAAAAAATGCGCAATAAAATAAGACATCTAACTTGACAATAAGATCTCTAACTTGCAAGTTTATATATTTAGCATTATGTAGCAGGGATCGCCTTATTGTTGGAAAAGCTTTTATCGTCCGTGCATATATCACCCTACCCTAGAGTGAGAGGCTTATTGTACTCGTTAGAACATAAATATTGAAAGTATAAAATCATGTCCGTATCTGAGACCATTTTTTCAACAAAAAATCTCGATAAAATGAAACGAAAAAAAGTAATCAAGGCTCTTCTTATCGTCTTTGCGCTTTTTGTACTTTGGTTTAGCTATAAGTGGACGACGCAATGGCGTTATATGCTGTCCACTGAAGATGCCTATGTACAAGGAGATATAGCCGCTATTGCGACTAAATTAAATGGATATATTGAAAAAATTGCCATTAAAGCCAACCAAGTTGTAAAAAAGGACGATGTTTTATTTTACTTAGACAATGGTGATTATCAAATAGCCTTGGATCAAACAGAAGCGCATCTTGACACACAGAAAAAAACACTTCTACGCATTGATGCGCAAATCACAGCCGCTCGTAGTTCTTTAGATGATGCAAAAGCACAAAAAGCAGCCGCTTCAGCCATAGCAACCAATGCACAACTCACCTTAAAACGTGTAACAGAACTGAAAGCCAATCGTTATGCTCCTCAATCCAATGTTGATGATGCCAAATCCGCTTATGAACAAGCCATTGCGAATGTTAACAGAGCGGATGCAAAAATGGCTTCAGCACGTGCAAATATCCGAGTGCTAGAAGCGCAACGAAGTGAAACAGAAAGCGAAACAAAGAGTTTAGAGCTCTCGCGTAAAAAAGCACAACGTGATCTTGATTCGACCATTATACGAGCGCCATTTGATGGAGTTATAGGAAATTTAACAGCAAAAACGGGAGATTTTGTTGTAAATGGCCAACGTCTTGCGGCGTTAGTCCCCATACATGCACTTTATATTGAAGCAAACTATAAAGAAACACAGCTACAAGACATTCATACCGGACAAAAAGCTTATATTTCTGTTGATGCCTTCGAAAATGATGTTTTTACAGGAACAGTGCTTTCTATTTCGCCCGCAACAGGCGCTGTTTTTTCTCTTCTGCCTCCACAAAATGCTACCGGTAACTTTACAAAGATTGTCCAGCGCATTCCCGTACGTATTTCTATTCCAGAAGAAGTCTTAAAAACCGGACATATCCGAGCAGGAATGAGTGTTTCGGTGAAAATTGATACACGTACAAAGCCACAAGATAAAAGTCTCTTATAAAAAAGTAGAAGATCTTACTATGACATCTTCCATACCAGAGCTCATACAGTCTCAAGAACGCATAGGAATGCGCAAAATTGTAGTTTTTATAGCTATGTCTTTTGGCATGTTTATGGCAATCTTAGATATCCAAATCGTTTCCTCTTCTTTAGCTGAAATTCAAGCGGGTCTTACAGCAAGCTCTGAAGAAATTTCATGGGTTCAAACTTCCTATCTCATCGCTGAAGTCATCATGTTGCCGCTTTCTGGATTTTTAGGAAGATTGCTTTCAACACGTGTTTTCTTCACCATATCAGCGATCGGGTTTACGATTACTTCTGTTCTTTGTGCAACAGCAACATCTATTGGAGAGATGATTTTGTATCGCGCACTACAAGGTTTTATTGGTGGAGGAATTATCCCAAGCGTTTTTGTCGCCTCTTATGTTCTTTTTCCTCCTTCCAAACGCCCAATTGTTACCCCTATTGTTGGACTAGTAGCAACATTGGCCCCCACCATTGGTCCAACCGTGGGAGGCTATATTTGTCATCTCTCATCATGGCATTGGCTCTTTCTCATCAATGTACCCTGCGGGATTATCATCTCAATTCTCGCTTGGAAATTAATTGATTTTGATAAAGCTGATCCCTCTTTAATGAAGAAGTTTGATTGGTTAGGATTCATTTCTATGGCTACTTTCTTGGGAACTTTAGAGTATATTCTAGAAGAAGGAGCACGTCATGATTGGCTGAGTGATACGCTGATTCGGGATTTGTTCATTACCATGATTCTTGCTGCAGCCTTATTCTTCTGGCGTGCTTTTACAGTAAAAGAACCCATTGTAGATCTCTCTACTTTTTCTAATTTTAATTTTTCAGCTGCATCCATTTTTTCCTTTTCATTGGGAATAGGCCTTTATGGACTCACGTACCTTTATCCTGTCTATTTAAGCCAAATTCGCCACTTTGATGCCCTCATGATTGGAGAAACATTGTTTCTTTCAGGATTCGTCATGTTATTAACTGCCCCGCTTGCTGGATTTCTTTCAGCACGAATGGATGCACGTTTAATGATGGCAATAGGACTTTTTGGTTTTGCAATAGGTATTTGGATGGCGAGCTCTATCACAGATAACTGGGATTTTTGGCAGCTTTTTTGGCCGCAAGTTTTCCGTGGTGCTTCTGTAATGTTATGTATGGTTCCTATTAATAATATTGCCTTGGGAACACTCCCACCAGAACGGATGCAAAATGCTTCTGGACTCTTTAATCTCACCCGGAATCTAGGTGGGGCTGTAGGGCTTGCCATTATCAACACTCTCATAACAAAACGCACAGACTTCCATCATGAACGAATAGCAGAAACTCTTAACTACGCAAACAGACAAGCAACTGAAATGCTTTCAAATCTTACTGTATTATTCAAAACAGAAACCTTTGATTCCTATACTCTGGCTCTTTCTCAATTGTTTGGTATGGTACGCATACAAGCAACCATTATGGCTATTAGTGATATTTTCTTTATCATAACCATCATCTTTGGTGTTTTGACATTTATGACCATGTTTCTCAAAAAAATACAACCTCTCATGGATTCACCACCAAATCACTAAGCTTAATTACAATTGAGAAATATTTTTTATCCTTATCACTTTCCTTGCTTCCTATGCACTTTATCTTGTCTCAAGAGACAGTATAAATAAATATGTGATTCTAAATGATTATTCTGATAAAAATTCTTTTCAATGCGGGCTCTTTACGCACTTTTAAAATAATTTCTCGCATACAAAAATTGTTTTAGATGATCGGTAAACAAAGATCTTACCTAACGTGCTCCACACTATAAAGATAAAGCAGCTATTTCTATAAGATTTTTGATTTATCACCATAGGGCACAAACGATTAAAAGATTCTTTGCCCTTTACTCTTTTGAGTCTTACAAGAATATTCATAAAAGATTTATGATTCTTGTGATTTTTATTCACACACCTATTTCCCTTATAATGTGTAGAGCAACGTTTTTTGATTCTGAATGCAAAATTTTACATGAAAAAATCATTTTGTATTTGATCCTCTCATGCCAATTGCAAAACGATTTACCTTTATAGCAAAAAAGTAATGATATATTTTTTTCAAAAAAGCTGCTTTTAAACATGTAATTTTATTTTTTTACACTCTTTAAAAAAAGCTGATACTTACAATTTTGATTCTACTGCTACATATTTTTCTTTCTTAAGCCCCTTCTCTTTCAACAAGAGCTGAAATTGTATAAAATTTCTCAAAATATCTCTCTATTGAATCAATCAAAACCATTCCCTTGCACATAAAAAGCAAAGAAATAAAAACTGTTTAAGAAAAAAGTAAAACATCCAACCGTTTTGATGCAAGATTTATCAACGATATTGAAAACTGGAAAACTGTATGATGATAGCGACTTTAAAAGAACACAAGACAACTCAAAAATCCGGTTCCTTCAGTATTATAAAATAAGACACTATTTCAAAAAATGAGCTTAAAATATATTCTTACTCACTGAACTGAAATTATCAAAAATAAGAAACCAGCCATATAATAAAATCGCGATACAACTCCCCAAAAACTTTGTGCCGCTAAATACTTTGGCTCTAGCCAAAACAGTATGCTCTCCTCAATGCAAGCTGTTAAAAAACAAATAAACACTATCTTCAAGCCACTTTATGATGCTGAAAACGATTTGAAACTTCTCGTTCTCCACTAGGAACCAAAGTGCCATAACACCCAGAAAGATAATGTGGTATCAGTTCCAACGCTTGAAAGCGATGCTTTTCGTAAGGACCAGGCATTGCCAAATTTTCTGTTAAACTATTTGAAAAGCCAAAACGTTGATAAAATTCAAAATCCCCTACCAGCAAAATGGCGCCATATCCCAATTTTTTTGCTGTTTCAATTGCATGGCGGACTAAAATTGATCCTATTCCCATACCAGCACATTCAGATGCAACAGCCAAGGG
Source organism: Bartonella sp. AP11XZML (assembly GCF_042196445.1). Lineage (NCBI taxonomy): Bacteria > Pseudomonadati > Pseudomonadota > Alphaproteobacteria > Hyphomicrobiales > Bartonellaceae > Bartonella > Bartonella sp. AP11XZML. Next base: position 31,958 of record NZ_JBHIQF010000032.1, on the reverse strand, counting down.
GCCCAAAAGTAAAGCATGTTGTGTTTTATTTTTTCTTTTAGAAAAAGAAACATGCCAAAGACGGACACTTCCCACAAGCTCTCCCAGAGCATTTTTAACCACAAAAGAAAGCCCTTGAGCAGCTAACCGACCACGACGTAAAGCCTCTGATGATTTACGTTTACGTCCATACCCCATCGTTGAATCAAGCAAAATTTCTCGATAAGGCTTATCGGTTTCTTGCTCCAATAAAAGTGTAAAATATGCCCCATCTTTTGTTTGAAAGTTCATCATGTTCATCTCAATGACCGCCCTCTTATAGCGCCATGACGAGCATAGCAAAAAGTCTAAAAAAACTATAGTTAAAAGGAAACCTCAGATCACATATGACCGTAAAGGCTCAAAACCATTAAAAGCAACCGATGCGTAAGTTGTTGTATAAGCACCCGTTCCATGAATCAATATCTCATCTCCTATCGTTAGAGATAGAGGAAGTGGATAAGGTGTTTTTTCGTAAAGCACATCTGCCGAATCGCATGTTGGTCCCGCCAAAATACAAGGCTCCATTACCTTATCATCATGAGGTGTCTCAATAGGATAACGAATGGCTTCATCCATAGTCTCAGCAAGACCATTAAATTTTCCAATATCAAGATAAACCCATCGTACATTATCATTATCAGCTTTTTTAGATATTAGAACAACTTCTGTACGAATAACACCAGCATTGCCAACCATCGCACGTCCTGGCTCAATAATCGTCTCAGGGATACGATTACCAAAATGCTTTTTCAATGAATCAAAAACTGCTGTACCATAAGCTTGTTCTGTAGGGACATCTTTCAAATAACGCGTTGGAAAACCGCCGCCCATATTCACCAACCTTAGTGAAATGCCTTCTTGTTCCAAGCGCTTAAAAACTGTAGAAGCATCTGATAAAGCACGATCCCACGCACTCAAATCAACCTGCTGAGATCCAACATGAAAAGAAACACCGTAGGCTTGCAAACCCAATTGGTGTGCCCGTCTTAGAACATCAACCGCCATAGCTGGAACACAACCGAATTTGCGTGACAATGGCCACTCTGCACCTTTGCCATCGGTAAGAACACGGCAAAAAACACGCACTCCTGGAGCAACACGCGCAATTTTTTCCACTTCTTCAACACAATCAACGGCATAAAGTGAAACTCCCAATGCATATGCTCGTGCAATATCACGCTCTTTTTTAATCGTATTTCCAAAAGAAATACGCTCTGGCGTTGCACCTGCTTTTAAAGCCATTTCAATTTCTGCAACAGAAGCCGCATCAAAAGAAGATCCTAAAGAACTCAGCAAACGCAAGATTTCAGGAGCTGGATTTGCCTTTATTGCGTAAAAAATACGAGACTGCGGCAGAGCTTTTTCAAAATTTAAATAGTTGTCACGAACAACATCAAGGTCAACAATTAAGCATGGACCTTCAGAACGATGTGTTGCAAGAAAATCGCGAATACGTTGCGTTGCCATCTGCAATTCTCCTTGAGGGAACGCTCCCCCACTCTATGCTTAGACAGCCAAAGCTGCCAAAAGCTAAAGGACAAAAAACACACAACAACCATCCCCATTCTGATTACAAAAAACCAGAAATTAGCATTGCATGCTGCGAAAGAACAGCGCGAAACCGCGTTATTCTATTTTATATGCCTTTTTGATTGGAGTTGAGAAAACCACTTCCGCACTGAAGGCAATGAGGTGTGCCTCTATAGTTATCCCAGCATTTAAAAGCTGGAAGACACCAGAAAGGCCCGCACCGTCGTTGCTTCAAGATGTCCTCATTCTTGCAATTGGCTGTAAGAATGACTGGAGCGGTTAGTTCCAGGTACCGTACCGGTTAATCTCACCATTTGAGAACCAGCGGACACCCACAGGCACGTGCGACTTTGGGCAAGGCATCCTATAAAACGAATTCTTTCTCATTTCAATCATTTTTTTAATTTTAAACATTTTTTAATTCTTAAAGATAAAATGATGCGAAAAAACAACACTCTCCCCCAGACAAAGCCATCCATCCGCTTTCATGAGATCACACCCTTACATTATCCGTACAACATAAATCACTGTCTTGCGTTTAAAGCCCCTCGTTTCTTTACCCTATTCTATCTCCTAATATCTGCAGCAGAAAATAACGCAAGTAAATTACTCAAAACATTAATTTATAATGATAATTTATTATTGTACCCTTAAACAAAAATCCCATTATAAAATCCTCTTATTTCAACCCTCTTACAATGAATCAATTAAAATCATTCTTTTGCGCATCACAAATAAAAAACAATTGAAAAAAGGAGTACCTCTTATATATCCTCTCAAATGCAAAGATGACCAACATTGAAGACTGAGGATAGTAACGACTGAAGCACCATAGTCTTTAAAGATAACGTGTCCTTCCCCCAACAAAACACCATTATCTTTCTCATTTACATCCTAAAAAACATCCCTGCTTCCACATTCATTTCACAGCATCGCTTAAGCAAAATATCATGAAGAATTCCCCGTATAATATAGCTTGTATGATATAGATCAACTACATCTCACCCTCTTTATACTTATGAAATTAAAAACAAACGCTCCCATTCTATCTGCCAACTCCCAATATTGCAGAAACTCCTACATTGAAATGTTTCATAACACCTTATCTAAAATGATTTTTGTCCACACGTTACTCCCATTTGCAACGTACAAGTGAATGAATTTTACGCGATTCGTTCTCATCTAATCTGAAAGCAACAAAGTTCACAATATTGAACTCTTTTATTCAAATGAATAATAAATTAATGTATTATATTAAATTCTGAAATCATAAACTCCTATTATCATTTTATTTTTCCACCTAGCATCTGCTTTTTAATCACATCTTATTCATACGCTTTTCTCTTAAACTATAATCTCCCTCCTCTGCGCTGTTGGTGAACGGCTTTTCTATTTTAAAATGAAAAGTATTTGAAATACTCAATCCTATAAAGTCAAAGAAAGTAAACAATCTATAATGACTATTTATAAGTCAAATAATTTAACATAAACAAAAAGACCGAATAATATCCAGTCTTATAAAATATTTTTCTACCAATATTAAAAAACTCTTCTCTTAAATTTAAGAGAAAAACGCTACAACTTAAAACTCTACACTGCGATATCCTTATGTCCCTTGATGAGAATCAATTGCACGCAACTTCAACAATTGAAATTGCCTATGGCGCTCACGAAAGCGCTCTCTATCGGCTTCACTACGCGTGTTATAACAAGCATCACAGGAAACACCTTCCTCATAATGAGGCGATAATTTGCTTTCAGCATTAAGAGGAGAACGACACGCGCGACATAATTCGCGTCCACATTCTTCAAGACCATGTTGAACAGAAACACGCTCATCAAAAACAAAACACTCACCCCACCATAAACTTTTCTCTTTTGGAATTTTTTCTAAATATTTTAGAATACCTCCTTTTAGATGGTAGACTTGCTCATAACCAAGATCACGAACATAAGCTGTTGATTTTTCACACCGAATACCACCTGTACAAAACATGGCAATTTTCTTTTTTTTCTTTAACTCAGCCTCATGTTTACGCACCCATTCAGGAAATTCGCGAAATGTTTTAATCTGCGGATCAATCGCTCCTTGAAAACTCCCTATTGCATATTCATAGTCATTCCGTGTATCGATTAAAATTGTCTCTTCATCTTGAATAAGAGCATTCCAATCTTCAGGATCCACATACGTACCAACAACTTTTAGCGGATCAACCCCTTCAACCCCCATTGTCACAATCTCTTTTTTCAACCGCACTTTCATGCGATGAAAAGGCATTTTTGATGCCCATGAATATTTAATCTCCGGCGTTTGAAACGCTGACTCAGCCATAATAAAGTCCACCAATGCCTCAATTGCCGCACAAGAACCAGCAACTGTTCCATTAATTCCCTCTTGTGCTAAAAGCAGAGTGCCTTTGATATCCTTTGCTTGACATAAATCCTGCAAAGGTTTTTGTAATTGATGATAATGCTTCAAATCTGCAAAGCAATAAAGTGCAGCAACTTTAAAATTCTTTTCCATGTGTTTTGCCATAACGCGCGTTTCATTCAATTTCAAGATTTATTCATGTACTCTTTAACATATTGTGCTTAATCAAACGATACAAATAATATCATCTCCAAGAAGAAAAAATATCATGTGCCAAAAAAGAGAAAAGCTTTTATTATATCTCCAAGGACAAACTGTCATACCTGTTTTACTCATTGACAATCTACAAAGTGCTGTACCTTTAACACGCGCTCTTGTCAAAGGTGGATTAAAAACAATTGAGATCACCTTGCGAACACCAAATGCCCTCAAAGCAATTCAGAAAATTACACAAGAAGTCCCTGAAGCAATTGTTGGAGCCGGCACAATTCTCAACACAACACATTACGAAAAAGCCGAACAAGCTGGAGCCAAGTTTATTGTAAGCCCCGGATTATCCAATGAACTAATCAATTGTGCAAAAAATAGTGAAATTCCCCTTCTTCCCGGTGCAATGACCCCAAGTGAACTCATGCAAGCATTAAACAAAGGCTATTCATATCTTAAATTTTTCCCTGCTGAAGCTGCTGGAGGTATTTCCTTCATCGAAGCTTTAGCATCTCCCTTCTCTGATATCTGGTTTTGCCCAACAGGCGGTATTACACAAAAAAGTGCACCACAATGGCTCCAACTGCCCAATGTCTTCTGCGTTGGAGGTTCTTGGATAGCGCCCCAAAAACTCATTGCAATAAGTGATTGGGATTCGATTACTGCATTAGCATATACCGCATCACAACTTCCCTCTCCCTCGAAAAAAGCTCTTTCTACAATATAATGTAATGTGCAAGAATATCAGTCCCTTCAACAAGACCAAAGCTTTCACACATCCTTGCGCAATCTTTTAACACTGCCATAAAACCATAAATCATCACCCGATCTTCATCAGGATGAATTTTGGGAGAGCTATTGTTTCAAAGCCGCTTGTTTCAAAAAAGCACCCACTCTCCATAACAGTCGTAATACACCCTATATGCTCAGAAAGCTCACAAGTAGTCATAGGATAAAATTTCAGCTGTTGTGCATATGCCCCACAATGAGTGGATCTTGTTGCAAAGAGGAAACGAGATCTTTTACATAAATTAACTCATTCTTTTCGCGCGTTATTTTAATAAGAACAACTTCTGAAAATTTTTCATAAATGTCAGGCTCACAAATAAAGCTTACAAAAAGAAAAAACCCCGTACCGGTTTGAAAGAAGATAAAGCATCAACTTTCCCACTCATTACTCCACAAAAGCGCGCTCTACAACATAAGTAGCAGGAGCATTATTGGCCCCTTCAACAAGACCAAAGCTTTCACACATCCTTGCGCAATCTTTTAACATAGCCATGGAACCACAAATCATCACCCGATCTTCATCAGGATGAATTTTAGGAAGGCCTGTTGTTTCAAAAAAGTCCCCACTTTCCATCATAGTTGTAATACGGCCCATATGCTCAGAAGCTTCACGAGTAGTCATAGGATAAAATCTCAACTGTTGTGCATACTCTCCAATGAGTAGATCTTGTTGCAAAGAGGAAACAAGATCTTTTGCATAAATTAACTCATTTTTTTCGCGCGTTGTTTGAATAAGGACAACTTCTGCAAATTTTTCATAAGTTTCAGGATCACGAATAAGGCTTGCAAAAGGAGCAATCCCCGTCCCAGTTGAAAGAAGATAAAGACGTTTTCCAGGAATAAGAGCATCAAGCACCAGCGTTCCTGTAGATTTTTTACGCATGAGAACTGTATCACCAATTTTAATTTTTTGGAGATGCTCGGTTAAAGGTCCCCCTGGAACTTTTATCGAAAAAAACTCAAGCTGTTCATCCCAAAAGGGACTTGCAATCGAATAAGCGCGATAAATCGGCTTTTCTGCATTTGGCAAACCGATCATAACAAACTCACCCGAACGAAAACGAAAACTTTCCGGACGATTCAGACGGAATTTAAATAACCGATCTGTATAGTGACAAACCTCTTGGACAGTAAGGGCGAACACATTCTCAGGAATCGGAAAATTTGCAACGCTGCTGATGCTTGACGGAACATTGGTAGCAGACGTATTCATACTCTTCCCCATATCTTTATTGAACGTTAAATTTCGAATCCTTGACGTGATATAGTACTTGCACAACCATCTGCCAACAATTTTCTCAACACAAAAGCCTCAAGGTTAACACTTTTATGTCAAAATTAAATAAATGAGTCTAGTGCACTCTATAAGCGATAAAATTGATTTCACTTAAAACCAATCAAAGACTAGAAAGTAAACACTGGATACCCAATCCATCTTGAAAACAAATAATATCCAAATCAACGAATTTTCTAAATCAACAGTTTTAATGTATCAAAAAGTGTTTACACACTGTTTTCCATTCAATAAAAATAATTTTAAGTGCATGAGACGACATCCAAAATTGCACAGATGAGTGATCTTCCCCCTCATGGTAGAAAACTTGTAATGCATTGATTTAACGTGGTTAATTTAATCATTTTACCTTCTCTAAATAAGAAGCCAATGCAATATTTAATCACAACAATCACACCAGCAATAATAGTCTAACATTGCACTCTTCAAAATGATACAATACAATAAACTATGTTTATTTTTTTATATGCCTAAACGAGGAAAAATAAGTAAAAAAGTCTATGTTTTACAAATCATTAGAAGATACCATGTTGATAACAACACAAATAAAACTAAAGTATCTCTTATATCCAGAGTACCATTTTACATAAAAAACGACTTTAATGGCAGCATAGGCTTCTTAATGATTTTGACCATAGCAAATAGTGTTTTTCCCCTATATCGTAAAGAACCTCAATGAAACAACAAAAAAAACTCCGTATTTCACGAACACAGATAAGCTTTTAAAATGAACAAATCCGTTAATGATGAAATAAATACATCACTCTATACAGCTGTAGCAACCATCGATGTCAGTGCCATTGTTGCCAATTATATTACTTTAGCCAAACGTGTAGCTCCAACACAATGTTCAGCAGTTGTAAAAGCAAATGCCTATGGATTAGGAGCTCACAAAATTGCTCCTGCCCTTTACCAAGCTGGTTGTCGCACTTTTTTTGTCGCCCAAATCAGAGAAGCACTCCAATTAAAAAGCATTTTACCATCAAATGTCACAATTGCCATTCTGAATGGACTTCCACACTTAGCAGAAGAGTTTGTCGCACAATCTGGTATTGTTCCTGTTCTAAACTCTTGGAATGCCATTGAAAATTGGCAAAAAATTTGTCAAAAAAAAGATAAAAAATTTCCAGCAATTGTTCAAATCGATACCCATATGAACCGATTAGGACTGGATCAAAAAGAATTACAAAAACTCATCAAACACCCTACAATTTTCGAAAAAGCAGAAATAAAATATATTCTTAGTCATCTTTCTAACGGAGAAGATGATACCCACCCATCAAATTATGCCCAATTGACTTCTTTCAAAACGATCCTTGCGCAATTGCCTGCTTGCAAAGTTTCCTTTGCCAATTCTGGAGGTATCTTTCTAGGATCAGATTTTTATTTTGATCTTGTTCGTCCAGGCATTGCACTTTACGGAGTTGATCCGCGGGGAAAACACCCATCACCTTTGAAACCTGTTTTAAAACTTGAAGCCCAAGTCATTCAAAGCCGCGTTGTTGATATAGGAGCACCTGTTGGTTATGCAGAAAGCTTTATAACCAACAGACCAAGCACTCTTGCAACCATTTCTATAGGCTACGCAGACGGCTGGCTCCGTACTCTTTCGAATAAAGGAACTGTTTATTTCAACGGGCACAAACTTCCCATGGTTGGGCGGGTTTCTATGGATTCCATTATTGTAGATACGACCGATCTTGAACAAAAACCTCAAACTGGTGACTGGGTAGAACTCATTGGTCCCCATCAAACACTTGAAAAAGTATCTATAGATGCCGATACCCTTCCCAATGAAATTCTAACATCTCTTGGCTCCCGCTATAAATACATTTACACATAAAAACTCTTTAAAAAAATAAATTGATAAAAATCATCATTTTAGAAAATTGAGGGGCTTTTACAAAAGATTTTACAACAATCAACCACATAGAATGGTCATAGATACCGTACATTCACAGAAATCTCAAAACAGACAAGTTGATGGACTGTTTTATGGAAGTAGCTTTCATCTAAAATACAAAAACTTAGCCTTTCCCCATAAATTAACAAAAAAGAATCTACTACAAAGTTTTTAAAATTAATTTCCCAATTAAAATCATTCGCTTGCATACCACAAGCTGGACTATGTGTAGATAAAAATGATTTAAGAAAAGAATAATTCCTCTTATGAACCATAGTGCCAAGAGCTATAACATTAGGCGCTGGCAAAGTGTATGATAGTGCCGGCTTACTCCGTTATGAAGCGTAAAGATTGGGGGATCAATCGATTTACCTTACACCATTCACAAGCGCCGTCACGAAATGGAATTAGGAGCGAAATATCTCTTTAAAACAAACATGTGAATTAACAACCCAAATATATTCTTTTTGGAGCGTTCTGTTTTACATGAGGATCATTCCCCCACTAAAAAACACAATAGATAAAAGTATGGAGCAATATGTAATCCCCATTATTAAAAAAATATTGCTTTAAATGCTTTTGAAAGCCGCAAAGCTGAATGAAGAGGAGATGACAAACTGAGGATTGATTTTCACCTTTACAGCTTTACATTTTCCAAAATGAGATTGTCTTCCAGTTTCAAAGGTTACGTCAACAGAAATACGCAATCCCCCGCCCTCATCAGACAGACAGCAGGAACTACTCATAAAGCTCTTTTTTTTTCAATCTCTGACTCAAAACATGTCGCTGCGTTAAGTTTGGATGTTGATTTACAGGTAACAGCGAAAGAACACGGGCTCTTAGGAAAACAGCGCCGTAAAGTCACAAACTGACTTGCAATGAAGTGGAAAGATGTGCCGGCTTTTTATAAGATACCTTGTAAAAAACAACCATAATACATTTGGCTTTGCGTTTGCTCATTCTGACAGGTGTTCTTACATATTTTTGCGTCATATTTATAAAAAGCAGATTAAAGAGAAATATTTAGACAATTCTTGACTCGAAAAGATGCAACAACAGAGTTTCGCGTGTCTTTATCATCAAAAACACTAAAATTGATTTTATTCTTCTACAACCAGTCGTCGTCACCTTAGTGAGAAGTAGTATGTCACAACACATGCAACAGACGGGATCCTATCCTCATAGGTTTTCACTCTCGTTTACATGAATTAGCTGGCTAGACCGATGCCGCCTAGTCACTAAAACCATGTCATACGGTAGAAGACAAAGGAGAGCATGCCTATTGCCGACAAAACACAGCTTTTTGTCGACTTTTTCGATTTTGCTCATGTTATAAAAAACAATGCAAAATTCTAGAAAATAGACAAATAATTCCATAGTAACAGGATCAACAAGTACAAAACCCACACAAAATGTGTGGGCTTTTTTGTTTATGCAAATAAACAAATTAAATACATATTTGTTATTTAATAGGTATTTCCCAATGGCGGACACGAACAAATGAGCATTCTGTCTCCCGCAACATTATCAATACGCGATACAGGAGGCCAATATTTATTGGCTGGATCAAGAGAACTGTTGGGAAAAGCAGCTTCTTGTCGCGAATAGGGTCGTACCCAAGCATCATCTAAAGTATCAGCCACTGTATGAGGGGCATTCACCAATGGATTATTGTCTTTTGGCCAAACCCCATTCCCAACTTTTTTCGCTTCTTCAGCAATAGAGAGTAAAGCATCACAAAAACGATCAATCTCTGCTTTTGGTTCTGATTCCGTTGGCTCAATCATTAAAGTTCCCGGAACAGGGAACGACATCGTAGGCGCATGGAATCCATAATCAATGAGACGTTTTGCAATATCATCAACACTCACCCCATACTGCTCTTTCAACACGCGTGTATCCACAATACATTCGTGCGCAACACGTCCATGCTTGCCCCGATAAAGAATGGAATAAGCAGCTGAAAGACGTGCAGCAATATAATTGGCATTTAAAATGGCTATTTGTGTTGCATATTTTAAGCCATCAGCCCCCATCATTCGAATATACATCCATGTAATTGCAAGAATAGACGCACTTCCATAAGGAGCAGCAGAAACCGCATGTGTTGTCCCATCCTGTTCATGACCTGGTAAGAATGGTTTGAGATGCACTGCAACTCCAATTGGTCCCATACCAGGACCACCACCACCATGAGGAATAGCAAATGTTTTATGAAGATTCATATGACAAACATCAGCGCCAATATCCGCAGGACGAGCAAGACCCACAAGGGCATTGAGATTAGCACCATCAAAATAAACTTGTCCGCCATTTTCATGAATAATAGAACAAATTTCCTTAATACTTTCCTCATAAACACCATGGGTTGAAGGATAAGTAATCATGAGAGCGGCCAATTTATCTTTATGCAATTGCGCTTTCATTTTGAGATCATCTACATCAACATCACCATCGCTTAAACATTTTACCACAACGACTTCCATCCCTGCCATATGGGCCGAGGCTGGATTGGTACCATGCGCAGATGCAGGAATAAGACAAACTGTACGTTGATGTTCTCCCCGTGATTGGTAATATCGTCGGATAGCCAAAAGACCAGCATATTCACCTTGAGCACCAGAATTTGGCTGAAAAGAAACTTGCGCAAATCCTGTAATTTCACACAACCACGCATTTAACTGGTTGATCATCTCCAAATAACCCGCTGCATCCTCTTGTGAAACAAAGGGGTGTATATTGGCCATGCTAGCCCAACTTACAGGCATCAATTCAGCAGCTGCATTAAGCTTCATTGTACAAGAACCAAGAGGGATCATAGCGCGATCCAGCGCCAAATCCTTATCCGCTAAACGACGCAAAAAGCGCATCATATCTGTCTCTGAATGAACAGCATGAAAAAAAGGCTGAGAAAGAAAAGCAGCATCCCGTTTTTTTCCAAAGAGTCGTGGAGAAACCTGATCGCCTAATTTTGCCCCAAAAAGCTGCGCTAAAGCACCAGCATCTTCTTCTGTCGATAATTCATCAAAATTGATTGCAATAGTGTCATCATCGAGAACACGAATAAGGCGCCCACCTATTTTGGCTTGATGCGCAATCTCTCGCGCTTTTCCCTTAACAGAAATACTCACACAATCAAAAAAGCTTTTCCCTTCAACATGAACCCCTGCGGCTTCTAAACCAGCAACAAAACGACATGTTAAATGATGAATTCGCTGCGCAATTTCTTGTAAGCCTTTTGGCCCATGCCAAACAGCATAAGCGGTTGCCATATTAGCCAACAAAGCCTGCGCTGTACAAATATTTGACGTCGCTTTATCGCGCCGAATATGTTGTTCACGTGTTTGCAAAGCTAAACGAAAACCAACGCGTCCTTTGGTATCCACGGATTGACCAACAATACGCCCTGGAATAAGACGCGTTAACGCATCACTCACGGCAAGGTAACCAGCATGTGGACCACCAAATCCCATCGGAACGCCATAACGCTGCATAGAGCCAACAACGATATCTGCCCCCCATTGAGAAGGTGGCTCCTGAAGGGTAAGCGCTAAAGGATCAGCCACAACGATAACGAAAGCTCCCTTTTCCTTTGCCTCTTTTATGATCTCACTGTAATCATGAAAAGAGCCTTTTGTATCTGGCCAAGACAAAACAATTGCCGCTGTATCAGAATCAATTTCGCCATTTTGGCTAATCTGAATCCCTTGTGTTTCAGCACGCGTTTGCGCAACACTCAAAATCTGAGGATGTAAAAGACTCTGAAGAGAAATTTTTGTTTTTTTCTCACGGAAAAAGCGAAAAGCAAGGGCATTGGCTTCAGCTAAAGCAGTTGCTTCATCAAGAAGGGAAGCAGCAGAAACAGGCAAACCTGTTAGTTCACTAACCAATGTCTGAAAATAAAATAAAAGCTCTAAACGACCTTGGCTAATTTCTGCTTGATAAGGCGTATAAGCAGTATACCAAGCAGGGTTTTCAAACAGATTTCGTAAAATAACCGGAGGCACATAAGTTCCATGATATCCTTGCCCAATAAAACTTTTGTGCACATGGTTACGCTCCATCATCTTGGAGAGTTCTTCCAAGGCTTGTCCTTCACTAGCAGCCTCTGGAAGATTCAATGAACGTCCCAAATGGATAGAGTGTGGAACAGCTTGAGAAATGAGTGTATCAACACAATCAAGCTCTAAAACATCAAGCATTTTTTGTGTTTCATCAGGACGCAGCCCAATATGTCGAGAAGAAAAAGAACGCTCGATCATGGTACTCATCCAATCAAAGCCTTATAAGCATCTTTATCTAACAACCCCTCCAGTTGTGTCTCATCCTGCAATGTCATTTTCCATAACCAGCCTTCTGTTTCGGGTTTCTGGTTTACCAGTTCAGGATTATCAGCCAAGGCTTCATTTATTTCGACCACTTCACCATCAAGAGGAGCATAAACATCTGAAGCCGCCTTCACTGATTCTACAACAGCCGCCGCCTCTCCTTTGGAAAGTTTTGTTCCACTTTGTGGTAAATCAACAAAAACCAAATCCCCTAATTGCTCTTGCGCATAATGCGTAACCCCAACAGTCACCACTTGCCCTTCAACGCTAAGCCATTCATGGTCATGTGTAAAATAAGTTTTAGACATAAAAAATCATCCTTTAAAATAACGTTGTTCAACAAAGGGAAGAGAATGAACTGATAATACAATCTTTTTGCCTCGCAGTTCTGTAAAGACTTGTGTCCCTTCAACTTTAAAATCAACAGGAACGTAACCCATCGCGACAGGACCATCAAAAGAAGGACCAAAACCACCTGATGTTACAATGCCAATCTCATTACCTTGATCATCAAGAAGCACCGCACCGGCACGAATAGGTTGACGCGTTTGCGGTTTTAATCCAACACGACAACGAGCCGGTCCTTTTTGCAGTGCTTCAAGAAAAGCCTTTGCACCATAAAATTGTGCTTTTTCTCGAACACTTTTAGGAACAGCCCATGTTAGAGCCGCATCAATAGGTGTCGTATCAGGGGTAATATCATTTCCATGCAAACACAGCCCCGCTTCCAACCGCAAGCTATCGCGTGCGGCAAGTCCAATCCACTCAACACGAGAATCACTCAGCAATTTTTCAGCCAACATATGCGCATGCCCTATAGGCAAAGCAATTTCAAAACCATCCTCTCCCGTATAACCAGAACGCGTTATAAACCAATCCTGTTGTGGTTCGAATCCTTGCATAAAGAACAATTCATTCCCTGGTAAATCGGCATCAGCAAGAACAGCTGCCGCTTCAGGACCTTGAAGCGCAAGCAATACCCTTTCAAGGGCAATCACTTGACATTCAAAATCAACCGCACGCTTTTCCAATTCTACAAAATCAGCCTGTGCATTCCCAGCATTGGCGACCAACATAAAACGACCCTCTTCCAAACGGGTAATGATAAGATCATCAAGAATACCAGCCTGCTCATTAAGCAAATAATTATACCGTGAATGCCCAATCTTTAAAGCTGCTGCATCAATGGGAAAAGCATAGGACAAAAATTCCACAGCTTGTGCCCCTTCAACCGCAATCAATTTCATATGAGAAATATCAAAAAGTCCTGCATGTGCACGCGTATGAAGATGCTCTTTTAAAACGCCAAGAGGATAAGTTAAAGGCATGTTCCAACCCGCAAAAGCACCAAATTTTGCTCCTGCTTTTTCATGCAAATCATATAAAGGAAGTGTTTTTAAAAAAGATGTTTCTTGTGCTGTGCCCATAATAACTCCAAAGCTGCGCTAACGCCCACAGAATATGGCCGTCTCTGCCCCCTCTGTCATCAACCTGAGAGACTCGCGAAAAGATTTTTCGCTTACACCTTCGGCGCGGGTTCTCCCGACTTTCCAGATCTGCCTTCTTCCTTTTACGGTCCTTAAAGCCTGAGAGATTATGGGCTATTTCCCCTTCGGCGGCAATGCGAAAATTTGCAATCTGCACTCTCCCGCAAAAGAATGAAAGAAACGATAACGCTCTTTCCAGCATATTTAAACCTATAGCCTATCTTCATCACACTGTCATTAGTAAAGTGATGAAAATGTTCTCATTTTAAAACTTGCATAAGCTGCTTCAAAAGATTTATAATATTATCCTTTTGAACCTTACAAAAATTGCAAGCAACACATTTTAGGAAATTTAAGACAAAAATCAAAAGCTATAAACAAAAATACCTCTTGAAAATCATGCAAAACGTCACACACTAAAAAGATCGCAAAGCAATATTCTTTCGCGCGCAGTTCAACCTTAAAAATAGGGTTTCATATTCTTTTTGAGAATAAGGACTTCAAATATTTTATAAGTATGATTTTAATGCACAAGAAGTAGGTTTTCTGCTTTCTCAATAGTGTTATAAATAGCGACTATTTACAGACTAAAACTACCGAACAAAGGTGACAAAATACTCATGAAAGCTGGTAATATCTCTTACAATTGCGAAAATGATCTTCCAAAGCAAATTGCTCTTTTTCCTTTAGAAGGTGCTCTCTTACTACCCGGTGGTTTTTTATCACTCAATATTTTTGAACCAGAATCACTTGAAATGATTGAAAATGTTATGGTAACTGATCGTCTATTGGGCATTATTCAACCACTTTCATCGGATACAGATCGCTTCTCTACACAACTTTATAAAACAGGCTGTATAGGGCGTATTACAAACTACAGTGAAACAGGAAACGGACAACTGTTCATTATCTTACAAGGTGTTTGCCGCTTCACTTTAGAACAAGAATTAAAAAACACAAAATCCTATCGAACAGCTCTCATCCAATCAAACATAAAAGACTTGCAAGAATTTGATATTGAAGAAAGCATTAACCGAGAGAACTTACTCGACGTTGTAGAAAAATATCTAACCATACATGAAATGGAATATAATTGGAGCAGCATCATAGAAGCCCCTACACCTATATTGGTTAATGCTTTTTCAGCTCTTATCCCCTTTACACCAGCAGAAAAACAAGCTCTCCTTGAAGCTCCAGATATCGAAAGCCGTGCCCAAACTCTTCTTGCATTAACAGAACGCTCGCTCATGAAACAAACAGGAACAGATTACCGCTTAAACTAATGAATGTCCAAACATGAAAAAAATGACCACAGATCCAAAAATGCTCGAATTGCTCGTCTGCCCAATGACGAAAGGTACTCTCTCTTTCAACCGAAAAACACAAGAGCTCATTTCTCTCAAAGCCAAACTTGCCTACCCTATTCGTGATGGCGTTCCCATTATGCTTGCCTCAGAAGCGCGCCCTTTGCAAAACAATGAAGAAATAACGCATAAAAAATAAAAAATCCTCATGCAATTTCCCTCTACAAGCCCACTGTTATCAAGTCTCTATCAATATGATATCTCAATATTTACGATTTCTGAAAAAAGAGTTTTACAATGAAGATATTTATATCGCTTTACACCTTGTAACAAAAGCCAAAAATATCATCAGATTCTCTCATTCCAGCCTGTTCATACTAAAGCAATCAAAACCATTCACTTGCACCACACAAGCATCTGAATAAAAATGGCTCTTATGAACTTCTTAAAAGCAAGAATTATAATAACATTTTTAACCAACTCAGGTAAATGAAATTTATTATATTAAACATAAAGATTGTTATATTTCATGGACTTTAATTTATACTATTTACGAACAACATATTTGAGATACCTCGATTTAAGATGAATAAAAACGACAAGTTATATCATCTTATGTATACCATATCGGGACAAGAATATTTATCTGTTTGCGTAATCTTTGAAACGGAGAAGCAACCTAATTTTTGGGAAAAAACATAAAATCGTAAAGGAGAAAATCACCCCATTACCTTACCATCACCCTTTAATTTCGCTTTACAATTTTTACAAGTATCTAAAGTATCTCAAGCAATATTTTTTATGTATAATATACGCATTAATTACATGAAAACTTGAAAAAACAAACAAGAAACACTGTTGTAATTTCAATTGACGATTGAAAGTAATTGCCTTATGAAGAAGGCTTGTGTTTTTGGTCGTATACGCGACAATCAATAGGGCCTGGAAGCCCGAAACCGAGCATAAAGATTAGCCCGCTTTTGCGGATATCCCGGAATTTCCGGGGGCTCTTGTTGTGTCCAAGTGCTTTCAGCACTAAAAGCAAGGGGCTGTTTTGAGTCAGCACTGCCAGACCTCGGAATACTAATGCGAGGGCGCTCGCAACCGGTGGGGACATCAAGTGAAAGCCAACAATCTACATTTTTACGATATTTCTTTAGGCAAAAAAATTCGCTTCAGAAGAAACGTCATGGGGTTTTCTCAAAAACAATTAGGAAGTCATTTAGGCGTAACATTCCAACAAATCCAAAAGTATGAAAAAGGCTTAAATCGCGTAAGTGCAAGACGTTTACAGGAAATTGCTCATATATTAGATGTTCCCGTTTCCTTCTTTTATGCTGATGGCGCAAAAAAGAAGAGAACCTCTATCATTGTGATGACAGAATAGCAAGCAAAGCAGAATATTTACTTTTAAAAAATTTCAGAATACTGACCCGCAAAAAACAAAGAGCAATTTTGCAGTTGATTTCTGATGAAAAAAATAACCCCTTATTTTCATAAGTTCATTGCAAAGATAATCAAAGTCCTTAATAATATTGACAAGAATTGTGACTGTCTCCCCACACTTCATGAGAATGAAAATGCTTAATCTAATCTGATTTGTAAATAATCCGAATTCTAACGAGTTTAACTTAGAAATAGTGCATTGATTTATAATGATAATCTAACGTTATTGATATTGAATAAGTGTTCCGAATATCGTAAAATTCTTTCATTTCAAACGTGTTCTATATTGAATCAATCAAAATCACTGTTGGCACATTACAAGCAAAGTTGGCGTGTGAGTAAAAATGTACAAAAAGGCATACCTCTTATTGAATCGTCTCACAAACCAAGAGCTGTAACGACATTGTGTGCTGAAAAAATGGATGATGGTGCTAACTTGCTCTTTTATTAAACGTAAATATGGGGGTGTTCAACGGCTGACTTTCCACTCATATAAGTCACTTAAAAAAGGCTTGCCAAACAAGCCTAAGAATATTCCCACACACTAAAAAACACTTAAATATATCGAGAAAGCTTAAAGATCTTATACCATCATACTCCAAATAATGATATTTTATAGCATAACAGGATTAAAGTAAAAATAAGAAATATAAATTAAAAATAGACACGAAAAACTATATGTATAACTTTCATAAGAATTTATCTATATATGGATACTTAAGTTTATCCTGTTGTGCCATAAATTCTATCATTTAAGGTATGAGGATATGAAGCACGCATACCTCCTTGAAACATTCAAATGTTTTTTAGATGCCCAATATCTTTTTAAATATTTTTAGGCCTGCTTGTTGAGCCTTTAGTTTAAGTGAAAAATGAGAAGCCGCTAGAATCTAGCTGTTTACAGACTGTAATAGGAAGCTTCGCTTTTAAAGGCATAGGGAGAAAATCAAATAATTCAACAATTAACAGATAAAGTATAAAAAGATTCCACCAACGCGATACGTAATACCATCTTTAAAAAATTCAAAAGTGTGAAGGTACACATTGACAGAAGATAAGGAATTCACTTAATTAAAGTGTTTTCTAAAGAGATAATAGCTTAGCGTAAAATATTCAATTTTTTCAATTCTGAAAGATTAAAAGAGACGTATTATTTGAAATAAAACAATTTATTGTGCTAATGATGATGATTGGTGTGCACAAAATTGAGTTGTTGAAAATCAAAAATATAATTTAATGATGTTCCTTGACCAACTCACTCTCTCCTGAGTATAGCACGGGGAATAAACGTGGAGAGACATGAGGAGTATATAGAAAATGAGTTATAAAGTTGCAATTGTCGGCGCAACCGGAAATGTTGGTCGTGAAATGCTTACAATTTTAGAAGAACGTGGTTTTCCTGCACATGAAATTGTCCCTCTAGCATCACGACGCTCATTAGGACAAGAAGTTTCTTATGGAGATAAAACTTTAAAAGTAAAAGCACTGGATACTTACGATTTTTCTGACACAGATTTTTGTCTTATGTCTGCGGGAGGGAGCATTTCCAAAGAATACGCCCCTAAAATTGCTGCTGCCGGCTGTGTCGTCATCGATAATTCCTCCACGTGGCGCTATGATGCCAATGTTCCGTTGATAGTCCCTGAAGTCAATGGCGAAGCTATAAATGCCTTTTCTAAGCGTAATATTATAGCAAATCCTAATTGTTCAACAATTCAACTGGTCTTAGCTTTAAAACCTCTCCATGATGCTGCAATCATTAAACGTGTTGTTGTCTCTACATATCAGTCTGTTTCTGGAGCTGGTAAAGAAGGAATGGACGAACTTTTCGAACAATCACGTGCAGTTTTTGTTGCAGACCCAATTACATCAAAAAAATTCACTAAACGCATTGCCTTTAATGTCATTCCTCATATCGATGTTTTCATGGAAGATGGTTATACAAAAGAAGAATGGAAAATGACGGTTGAGACGAAGAAAATTCTCGATCCGAAAATTAAATTAACAGCCACTGCTGTTCGGGTCCCTGTCTTTATCGGTCATGCCGAAGCCGTCCATGTTGAATTTGAAAAACCACTAAGCGCATCTGAAGCACAAGCGCTCCTCCGCGATGCACCAGGCTGTCAGCTTATCGATAAACACGAAGATGGTGGTTATACCACACCTTATGAAGGTACCGGAGAAGATGATACCTTTATTAGCCGTGTTCGTGAAGATATCACCGTTGAAAATGGTTTAGCTTTCTGGGTTGTCGCCGATAATTTAAGAAAAGGGGCAGCATTGAATGCCGTTCAAATTGCTGAATTGCTCATTTCTCGTAATTTGATAAAGCCTAAGTCCGCAAATTAACGCCCTGTCCGAAAGGACAAAGAACCCCTAGCCGGTCTGTCAAAAGTCCGGCTTCTCTTCAGTATAACCTTCCCCAGCTGAAGGTTCATATCACCATCCTAAAGAACTGTAATCCAAGGTATTGTCAAATTTGACTCGGAATATCCTTGAATGCCTCGCCACCTTAAGTTAAGCATTGCCGCCTTAATGACATTTTACGGTACAATAGGATCAGCAGCATAAGCATTGTTTGCTTCATGCTGCTGATCCTTTTTGTCATTCCGGTTGTGAAATTAACTTTACCCTTATCGAGCAGGATAGGTCACGACACGGTAACGCGTTTCATTACGTTCAAAATTTTTGTAATTGACATTATCAGGAAAGGAGGGATTATAAGCACTCACGTGCTTTACAGAAACGCCTTGTGCTTTTTGCGACGGATTTAAAATTGTTCGTTCATCCCTTTTTTTAACACCTGTAGAATCGATAATCATATCTGTTCTGTATAGTTTTTGCATATTTTCCCGTGTTTTTTGAATCGCCGGAAGAGCTTTAAAGTCGGAAACAGCCTGTTTTACTTTTTCTTTTGGCGATTTTACCATGGATTTTGATTTTGCTGGCATCTTTTTAAAAGCAATGGTAGGAACATCGTTAACATTGACGTAACGTGCAGATGCCCAACCAACTTTTCCATGATAACCAAGAGAACACCAAGTTTTATTGGATAGGCAGCCATAAATTTGCACTTTTGCTCCCATTGGAACCATTGCGATAACTTTATAAGCTGTCGCAGGGCCTGTGCGTAAAGATACCTGACCTGATGCAACACGAGCAACTGTTCCTGTAATGGTTCCAGCTTGTGCGTGAAAAGCAGTCACAGCCACCCCTGACGCTCCTAAAGCCCATAAAGTCATCATTGTTGATAAAAATTTCTTTCTTAACATTATTTTTCTTCCTCTCTAAAACATATGAAGGACAAAAATTCGCCTTTGCAAAAATTTGCCGCGTTTAAATCCAATGATCAGCAACCTTTATTCCCCCCCAAAACCCCACAACATTGCAACAAAATTTCTCTTTATCGCCTACACGAACACGGCCTTTTGATCTTGATTGCGCAGTATGTTCTTCATGAATTTACGGCTAAAGCATCATCTGATTGTCCGGTTCTTCAACCAATTGTCCCTTACAGAAGTTTTTAAAGGGGCATTGGTTCCCTCAACAAATGATTGCAATAAAAGAATTAATTATTTGAATTTCAGAGAATTTCTATGAACAAATGATGATCAGCCCCCCAAACAACTAAAATAGAAGGAAAAATAATACTCTTTAAAAAATAAAAGTGATTGAATATTCTCTAAAGCTTGTATAACTTTAAATCTGCCTAAAAAAATACAGAGTATATTGAAACTTCCCTCAAAAAATTTCTCGAAAAAGAAAGTTAAAAGCACATGACATTAAAAAATTTTTCTCGCGGTCAGATTATAGGGTTATTCCTCTCTCTCTTTGCACTTTTTTTGTCTACTGCTTTTTCCATGGCCGCAGACAAAACAAAAATCAAACTTGGTATTATGGAAGGGCGGGATGCGATTATTTGGAAAACAGCTGCTGAACAGGCTAAAAAAGCCGGTTTAGATATTGAACTCGTTTATTTTTCTGATTACGCTTTGCCTAATGATGCTGTTAACGCAGGAGAGATCGATGCGAATGCTTTTCAGCACGCCCCTTATCTTAATGAACAAATGAAACAACGTGGCTATAAACTTTCAATTGTCGGCTATACATTTATTGCTCCAATCGGTGTTTACTCACACAAAATAAAAGACTTAAAAGATCTTCGTGATGGTGCACATGTTGGTATTCCGAACGACCCATCTAATGGTGGAAGAGCCTTACTTCTTCTTAATTCTTTAGGTCTCATTAAGTTAAAAGATCCTCATAATATTCTTGCATCTCCACTTGATATTATCGAAAATCCTAAAAACCTGCAAATTCGTGAGCTCGATGCCGGTATGTTAGGACGAGCTATTGACGATTTTGACCTTGCAATTATAAACACAAACTGGGCTATTGTTTCCGGATTAAACTTCGAAAAAGATGTAGTCGCATGGGAGAGCGCAAAAAATAATCCTTATGATAATATCATCGTTGTACGCACGAGCGAAAAAGATGAACTATGGGTTAAAAAATTAGTTGCCGCTTACAACAACGATCTTATCCGTGCAAAAATCAAAGAGATTTTTGGCAATACCGCCCAAACATCTTGGTAATTGTGCCAAATATCTGAATAACTGTGCCAAATATCCGAGTAATTGTGAATGGAAAAACCTACTCTTATCTCCTTAAAAAACATCAGCCGTTGTTTTA
Source organism: Bartonella sp. AP11XZML (assembly GCF_042196445.1). Lineage (NCBI taxonomy): Bacteria > Pseudomonadati > Pseudomonadota > Alphaproteobacteria > Hyphomicrobiales > Bartonellaceae > Bartonella > Bartonella sp. AP11XZML. The sequence continues at coordinate 10,586 of NZ_JBHIQF010000032.1, read as the reverse complement.
ACAAAACGGCTGGTGTTCCGGTGATTAATAATCTCTCTTTAAATATCCATGCTGGTGAAATCCTTGGCATTATTGGGCGCAGTGGAGCAGGAAAATCAACACTTATTCGCTGTTTAAATGGGTTAGAGAAGATTGATGCAGGATCCATTTTTTTTGAAGATGTTGATATTTCTAATCTATCAGAGATAGAATGGGCGCCTTACCGTCAACGAATTGGGATGATTTTTCAACATTTCAATCTTCTCTCATCGCAGAATATTCTTGATAACATTGCATTGCCACTTAAATTAAGTGGTGTAAGTAAAAAACAACGCCACAAACGTGCCCTTGAACTGATTGAATTGGTTGGGTTATCTGGGAAAGAATATTGCTATCCGGCACAATTGTCCGGGGGACAAAAACAACGCGTTGGCATTGCTCGTGCGCTTGCTGCTAATCCTAAAATATTGTTATCAGATGAAGCCACCTCTGCTCTTGACCCTGAAACAACACAATCTATTCTAGAGCTCCTTGCTGATATTAATAAACACCTCAATCTCACGATTGTGCTCATCACCCATGAAATGGAAGTTGTGCGCACCATAGCGCATCGCGTTGTTGTTCTTAATCAGGGAAACATTGTAGAAGAAGGACGTGTGAAAGACATCTTTACATCACCGCAAGACGATACAACCATAGCCATGCTCAAGCTTGTAACCCCGCAACTTCCTGAAAAATTTGCGAAAAATCTCAAACCAATCGGACGAGAAGCTGTCATTGAAATTAATATTGCCGGTGAAATTGCCCAGCAGCCTTTTCTTCATCTTCTAGAAAATGAGAGTGGTTTAAAAGCACGTATTTTGCATGGTGGCATTGATACAGTTCAAGATGAAACCATCGGGCGACTCTTCTTGGCTCTTCCTGGAGAAGATAAAGAAGCTTTAGAAAAAGCTGTTCAATGGTTAACGAAAAAAGGACGATATTGTGAGGTCTTAGGCTATGTTTAATGTTCTGTCTCATGAACTTCCCCAAGCTGTTATTGATACAATATTGATGACACTTAGTGCTTCTATTATGGCATTTATTATAGGGCTTCCCCTTGGTCTTCTTCTTCACACAACAGCACGCGGAGGGATTTTTTCCTCATCTCTCATCAATCGCCCTTTAAGCATGATCATTGACAGTATTCGTGCCATTCCCTTTATCATTCTTGCATTTTATCTTCTTCCCGTTACGCGTATCGTTGTAGGAAGAGGGATAGGAATGCCTGCTGTAATTTTTATACTGACCATTTCAGCTATCCCTTTTTATGCACGCATGGCGGAACTCTCTTTTAAAACCGTTGAAAACGGTCTCATTGAAGCGATCCGCTCGATGGGTGCAAGTCGTCTTCAAATTATCAGACATGTTCTTATTCCTGAAGCTCTCCCTAGCCTGATTACAGGTTTTACAGTCATGGTCATTTCTCTTATAGGAGCCACCTCACTTGCTGGATATCTTGGTGGAGGCGGTTTAGGGGATATGGCAATCCGCTATGGCTACCAACGCTACAATACCTTCATCATGACCATCGTCATCATCCTTTTGATCGTGCTTAATATTACAACCCAATGGACTTCTGATAAAATCGTACAAAAACTTGATAAAACAAAACATTAAAAGACTTAGAATTTCACATGCCAATACCATCATCCCCTTTGCCACTTTCCAAGTGCACCAACCCTTGCCTATCGAAAATACTCATAAGAGATTAGAAACTTTTTTCTTAAACAGTTTTTATCTCTCCCCATCCGTTTGTAACATGAAAGAAAATAGTTTTAATGGCTTTAATATAAAAGAATATAAAAGGGGATAAAATAAGAGATCTCACAGTATGTGAGACTCTCTTTAAATTAAGACATTGGTCACGACCTTTCCCAGCCTTAGATAACACATTGAATTTATAATGATAATATGGCGTTATTCATATTGAATGAGAACTCTGAATACCGTAAGATCCTCTCATTCCCAATTTGTTCCATATAGAATCAACCAAAACCTCTCGCTTGCACGTTACAAGCGGGAAGAGCCGTGTGAGTAAAACTATACAAGAAAGAAAGGCATGCCTCTTATGAATTATCTCCAGCGCCAAGACCTGTCTTAACATTGGCGGCTAGCATATAATATGATGGTGTCGGCTTTCTTCTTCACAAGCATAAAGATAGGGGCGCTCAATGGCTTTATCGTTATACTATTCACAGGCACCATTGCGAAATAGGTGTGACGAGCGTTGAGAAATGTTGCTTTAAAATAAGCCCGTGAATTGGCAACGCAAGTACATTCCATTTGAAGCGTTCTGTTTTACGTGATGGGTATGATCCCATTAAAGAACGCTATAAACAAAAGCGTGAAGCAATGCACTATCTTCATTAGGAAACTCCTCTTCAAAACGATCTAGGAAAGATAGCAAACTGCTCTGGCTATCAACGCTATGATAGCTCCACCATATCTATCATTCTATAGATTATTCTCAATATCATCATTGAAGAAACTTCTAATAGAATTGTATAAAAATTTTATAAAATAAAGCACTCAAATAATCTAGATATTGGAAGGTTTTTCTTCCACAACAGCAACAATAAGCCATTGAGCTGTAAGAGCTGGTTTTTTTAACTTTTCAATTTCCACCGTAACCCCATAATGGAAAACCACTCGACCAGAAGGGCGAATTTCTGCGTCGTCTAACACAAAACGCGCACGTATCCGTACCCCTGTTTTCACAGGACTCATGAAGCGTACTTTATCGAAACCATAATTAATCCCCATTGTGCTCCCTTCCAACTCTGGAAGAGCTTCATAAGCGAGCGTAGACAAAAGCGATAATGTTAAAAAACCATGAGCAATCGTGCCGCCAAAAGGTGTTTTTTTAGCCTTTTCCTCATCAACGTGTATCCATTGATGATCATCTGTAGCACATGCAAACTGATTAATCATATTCTGTGTAACAAGACGCCACTCCGATAATCCCATTTCTTTCCCAATAAAACTGGTGACATCTTGTACGACTATTTTTTGCTGCATAACGCTATTCCTATTTTATTTGATAAAAGAAACCACCCCTCTTGCTTTTATAAAGTCCATTGATTAGAGCATCAAGAATAAAAGATTAATTGTCTTAAAAACAAATGCACCTTATGAATGAGAAAAGCTCTTTAGCAGAATAGTTTTCAAATAGGAAAAAAGAATGGCAAGCAATGTGAACCTAACAGGTTTAGCGCATGATTTGAAACAACGTGCAGAAAACCATCCCCCCATCCGTATTGGACTGATTGGTTGTGGTGAAATGGGCACAGATTTATTATCAAGTATTGCGCATATGGATGGTATAACAGTCGTTGCTGTAGCCACGAGGACACCGTCACGTATTTTTGATGCCGCTACACTAGCCTATGGCGAAGATGGACATGTCTGTGAAGTTGAAAATACTTATGCTCTCACCCAAAGCATTGAAAAGGGTTTGATTGCAGCAACAGATGATATTAACCTTGTTTTGCGCCATGAACAAATTGATATTATCGTTGATGCAACAGGCTATCCCGAAGCAGGAGCAGAGATTGGTATCAAAGCGCTTGAGAATAACAAACATCTTGTCATGATGAATGTTGAAGCAGATGTTACAATTGGCGCTTATCTCAAACATGAAGCAGAAAAACGAGGGCTCATTTATACACTTGGTGCCGGCGATGAACCTACTTCTTGTATGGAACTCATAGAATTTGTTTCAGCCCTTGGACATAAGATTGTTGCAGCGGGTAAAGGAAAAAATAATCCTCTGCGCTTTGATGCTACACCTGACGCTTACGAAGAAGAAGCATTCCGGCGTAATATGAATGTGCGCATGTTGGTTGAATTTATTGATGGTTCCAAAACGATGGTTGAAATGGCAGCCATTGCCAATGCCACCGGACTTCTCCCCGATTGCCCAGGAATGCATGGACCACGAGCAGCGCTACAAGATTTAAACAAAGTGCTTATTCCAAAGCAAGATGGGGGCATTTTACAGCAATATGGTGTTGTAGATTATTCAATAGGTCAAGGTGTTTCACCAGGTGTTTTTGTAATTGCCGAAATAGCACACCCCCGTTTACGCGAGCGTATGGAAGATTTAAAAATTGGTCAGGGGCCTTACTTCACCTTTCATCGCCCCTATCATTTAACAGCAATGGAAGTTCCCCTCACCTGTGCACGTATTATGCTTTATGGCAAAAAAGATATGGTCCCTCTTAGCCATCCCGTAGTAGAAGTCTGTGCTGTTGCTAAAAAAGATTTACATCCAGGTGATCAGCTAGACTTTATCGGTCTTTATACTTATCGTGCTTGGATAATGAACATTTCAGAAGCACGCGCTCACCAAGCCATTCCTTGTGGTCTTTTAGAAAAAGCAACAGTAACAGCTGCAATTAAAAAAAACGAACTCATTACAGTACATAATACTGCTATTCGTGAAGATCAATGGATTGCACGTCTTCGTGCTAAACAAGACCTTTTACTTCATTGCCCTTCTTCCGCTAAGCTATAAGTACTCCTGAATTACCTTACTTAACAGCATCTTTCCCTTACACAACAGAACAACCCAAAATACACCTCTATCGCAAACACAGGTTTATATTTTAATAAAAGCATTTTCCAACGATGCACATCACCACTTCCCTCTCACAATATGTCCCGTAAATGCGACAGTATAAACCACTCCATGAGATGGCATAAGATTCATTGTGTATCACTATCTTTACTCTATGAAGATACAAACCAGCACCATCATTTATTTGCCAATACTACAACAGTCCTTGAACCTTAGAGATAATTCATGAGAAGAATTTTTACTCTTTTTTTTTTAATAATTTTATCCATACACGAACGCAACTTGTTATACGTAAAAAATACTTTTGATGGATTTAACATAAACAAATTTAAAATGATAAATAATAATTTCTCATTTTTCTTATTGCATAAGAGCCATGGATATAGGGATATTTTTTATTTTATCCCCTTATGAAAGATAAAAAAATTTAAAAAGGATAAAATATACCTTTGATGAATAATCTTCATATGAGAAAAGGTAGACAATATTAAAAGACTGATAAAGATAGTAAGTATACTAGCCTTATTACTAGAAAATAATCATAAACTGTAAAAAAAAAATCAGGTTACGCTAATTTGTAAAAAAAACATAAATGTAGGATCTTGAACTTTAATAATGTTAATAAAAGCTACATTTAGTATTAAGAGTAGTAATTTTATTATCTAGTATAGTATAAATAATAAAATATTTATTTTTTAAAAATAATGAAGTGAACAAAAAAATCCTCGACTCTGTCGATGAGTTTTCTACTAAAGTGTACTGAATATTGCAAAAAGAGATACAACAGCACCTAATACATCCCCAATACATAAAGAAGCAAGAAGTGATAAAATACCTATCCCCCCCCAAAAGGCTGAACCTGAAAAGGCAGCAGCTTTTTCAGGTTTCCCTAAAGCAATAACATCTTGTTCCTCAACGCCTTGAATAACAACTCTATCCACAGCTTTAATAGCTACATTTTTTTCTAGTGTAGGAATAGTAATTGCCATTTTCTCTTGAACTTTATTTTTTACAAAACTTGCATTTCCCTCTATAGTTTGTACAAAAAAAATAATAAATAGTGTAAAAGTAAATGAACATACACGATTTTTAAATATTTTAAACATAGCTTTCTTTGCTCCTCTTTTTCTTCACTGAAAAAATGAAAGAATATTCACATATATAAAAACCAAAATTTATATTTAAGCATTTATATATTGCACATAATAAAATATTATATGTAATTTTGTTATTATAATATAACACATTATGTATTACATGTAAAGATAAAAAACAATAAATGATAAAAATAATTTATTCCTTTTACGCCATAATAACTCAAGATACCAACAGTAATATTTTGTCATTTTTATTGCTATAATTAAAAATAATAATAATTTATTAAATTTCTTATTATAAGAAATATTACGAAACAAATTCATTTAAAAAATTATATAATAGAGCTTTTATAAATAATTTAAAATGTAATTAATTTTAAAGAACTATAAAATTTAAAACTGCCAATATAATGATATATGATTGTCTATTATTTCAATAAATATAAAAATGAAATAGCACTTAATGGATTTTTATTATATCACTCATCAGTAATACTGAAAAATAAAATTGGTATCAAATAAAAACTTGATCTAAAACAAATCTATCCTAATAAAACAAGTTTAAATAGTGTACTATTTTTCTATAAAACAGGTATAAAGTGTAAAAAAACAATTAAAGATCTCTATCTTCAAATGGAAGAGACGTTAATAAAATGATTCTCAACTTTTACTGATATATAAAAAGAAAAAATACTGCATAGCATCTTAAAAAAGGTAATTCAGCCCCCTTTATCCCATACAGCATAAAGAACACAAAATATTGACTTTCAAACCTAATAAAACAAACGCATAAAATAAGTAAATCTATCAGATTTACAAAAAAATTATAAGCAATACTAGAACACCAACAAACTACCTAAAACCAGATAAAAAGAGAGTCATGAAAAATGAGATGATCCCCAAAATACTGAAAAAACTTTCTTTCTTAATTTTCATAAAAGTTATTCCATATTTTTCGTCAATATTGTAGAGCGCAGCCTTATTTATATTTTGAGTAATTATATTTACTCTGTATTAGTAAAAAATAATTCTCTTTGAAACAAATTTTTGGCAATATTCACATAACTGTCTGCAATTTGTGCAAAATAAATAATAACAATAAAGAATTAATCAAATGCTTTAAAGAAAAGGAATATATAAAATTACTAAAAAATCACATTTTCAATAAATAATGAAAATATTTTTCATTATTTGATGTATAAATATTTAATATGTATGAATATTTACTTATTAAAAATGAGAATATGAATCAGAAATACTTACAAAAGATAATTATCTTGAGAAATATTGCCTCATATTACAGAAAAGTTGCGTTGGCTTTGCTCAATAAAAGCTTCTCTATTTTTAACAAAGCTCTCATTTTTATGCATCCATATGTGATGTAAAAAGACGCCTATTTGCGTTTCTCTTATAGATAGATTAAATAGTGACAGCACCTTCGATCACTTTGTCTATGTTAACTTCTCTTTTAGGCAATAATTTATGGTATCTAACAGGCCTTTTCTCGCTCTTTTACCTTTGGGCGCACACGAATATCACGGAGAGCACCTTCCTTTCGAAACCGACTGGATTATAGCTGAAGCTTTTGCAAAAGCCCTCACTTTACAAACAAAAGAGCAGTTTCATATCGCACTTTTACCGGTTGAAAAGATTGGCTATTCTATAGAACATATGGATGTTACAGGTACACAAACCCTTACCTTTTCTGATGCGATTAAGCGATGGATAAAGATTGGTGAAAACTGTTATCACAAAGGGATCAACCGTCTTCTTCTTCTCAATGCTCACGGAGGAAATTCACCTTTAATGAGCATTGTTATCACCGAATTACGAAAGCGCCTTTCCATGCTCGCTGTAGCAACAAGCTGGAGCCGTTTTGGTTTACCACAAGGTCTCATGGAGCCATCTCAACAACATCTTGATATCCATGGAGGCTTTATCGAAACCTCTCTCATGCTCTATTTAGCACCAGAAAAAGTCCATATGGAAAAGGCAGAAAATTTTCATAATAAACAAGCGGATATGATTGCCAATTATCGGTATTTACGTGCTTATGGTCCTCATGCCTTTGGTTGGACAATGAAAGATCTAAATACGCAAGGTGCGGCAGGAAATGCAAGCAAAGCAACACCACAAGCCGGTGAAGCAATCTTTTCTCATGTTCTGTCTCAGCTTCGTGATTTACTTGATGATATCAATCGATTTAACATAAACACATGGCAATAAAGAACAATAAAAGGTCTCTCCATGGAAACGATACACCCCAAAAAACTTCCCGTTACGGTTCTCACAGGCTATCTTGGTGCTGGAAAAACCACCCTTCTCAACCGCATTCTCAGTGAAAATCATGGCAAACGTTATGCCGTCATTGTCAATGAATTTGGTGAAATTGGTATTGATAATGACCTGATCATTGAATCAGACGAAGAAATTTATGAAATGAATAATGGCTGTGTTTGCTGCACCGTACGTGGTGATCTCATTCGCATTCTAGAAAGTCTGATGCAACGTTCTCATCGATTTGATGCGATCATTATAGAAACGACAGGACTTGCTGATCCCGTTCCCGTAGCACAGACCTTTTTCATGGATGATACTATCCATGAAAAAACAGCTCTCGACAGTGTCATAGCAGTCGTTGATGCAAAGCATTTTCCCTCTCAATTAAAAACAAGTCGTGAAGCTGAAGACCAAATTGCTTTCGCGGATATTATTCTTTTAAATAAGATTGATCTTGTCACCCAACAAGAACGCAGCCATGCTGAATCCCTTATTCTGGCCATTAATCCTCGCGCTATACTCTATACAACACAGCGCACCAATATCCCTCTTGAGACACTCCTTAATCGTGGTTTTTTTGATCTCCAACAGACTCTCGATCATGAACCTCATTTTCTCGATCACGAACATACACACCAACATGCCAACCATGTGTGCGGTCCCGATTGTCATCATGACCATTATCACGCATCCACCATTCATGATATTACCATCACTTCTGTAAGTTTAAAAACAGATGCTCTGCAACCAGAAAAGTTTTTCCCTTGGATCCAGCAGGTTACACAGCAACAAGGGCCTGATATCTTGCGTCTTAAAGGCATTATCGCCTTTCAAGGAGACGATGATCGTTACGTCATTCAAGGGATACATATGCTTCTTGAAGGACAACATCAACGCCCATGGCGTGAAGATGAAAAACGAGAAAGTCGCCTTGTTTTTATAGGACGCTCTCTTGATGCTGAAAAATTAAAAACTGGTTTTGAAAATTGCGCATAAGTGAGTGATAATGCCAAACATTACCCATTATGATCTCAAAAGTTACTGCCTTTCCTGCGGTTTTATAGGCAATAAACCAGCCTTTGTTTCCGTAGAAGGTTTCATTGTTTTTTTTAATCCAACCCCACAAATCGTTGAAGTTCACCAAGGAATAATTTCAAGCCATTTTTCCCATGACAATACCGCGATCATCACCGGTGGAGAAGATGGAAAAGTCTGTCAAACAACCGCAGCAGATCACACGGAAGTGTTAAGCCAAAAAGAACGCAAATGGATAAACAACGTTGCTTTTGGTCCACAAAAAGCTTTTGCTTTTTCCTCCTCACACCTCGTATTTGCGCATATTGGAAAAGAACGACAAGAGCTCACACATGAACGCAGTGTAGAAGGCCTTGCTTTTGCCCCAAAAGGTTTGCGACTTGCCGTTGCCCATTACAATGGAGTCACTCTTCATTGGTTATCAACGCAAATATCTCCCACCACATTGGTATGGAAAGGAGCTCATTGTGGTGTCACCTTTTCACCAGACAACCGCTATGTCATTTCCACCATGCAAGAAAACGCCTTACACGGCTGGCGTCTCACTGATAATCAGCACCTCCGCATGAGCGGCTATCCAAGCAAAGTCAAAAGCTGGTCTTGGAGCGCAAAAGGAAAATGGCTAGCAACATCAGGTGCCTCTGCCGCAATTGTTTGGCCCTTTCATACAAAAGATGGCCCCATAGGAAAAACACCTCTAGAACTAGGCACACGAGCAAATGCACTTGTTAGCACCGTTTCATGCCACCCAAACAAAGAAATTGTAGCAATAGGCTTCAATGATGGAATGATTTTAGCGGCACAATTCCATGATGGAAAAGAAGTCCTTCTAAAAGGTTATGGGAAAAGTGCTATCTCAGCACTTAATTGGGATCAAGCAGGGCAAAACCTCTCCTTCGGTAGCGAAAATGGTGAATGTGGTATAATCAATATCACTGATTAAATTACACCAACAAACGCAATCATCGCCGATAAAAATGCCCACACAATCCTCCATAAATCTTATCCCCTTGCATCTCCAGAGCTCTCAGAAATCCTATCTCCCTAATCTCCCCCCCAAAAATCTCCTAAAATCTTCGTAATCATTAAATCGTCCCTCTTCCTTTCCTCCCCCTTTAGACAAAAAAATACCTTAAACATGTTTTTTGACCTTTTAACATTGCTACCCCCATACAAGAATAAAAACATCACCCTCAAGACCGCCCCCCATCTCCCTATAAACATCTATATAGGCTACATACTTCCACAAAAGCATTTTTCTTAAAAATTCGGCAAAAAATAGCTGATATCATCATTGAAACAACGATTTATTCTTACGATCAGAAGAAGGGAATTCAATACTATTTTCCTAAATAAAAAATTTTTTGATTTCCCCCTCTAAAGAGCAAAGTTTCCTACGAGCAAGCCTTCCACACTTTAGTTTCTTGCCTAGAAAATTCTATCTAATAATCATTTCATGGAGCTTCTATTACCGCCCTCTGTTCCGGTATCTCCTTCATCTCTGGATACTGTTTCTCCTCCTTCTGCCCCTGTTGAACCAAAGCCTTCTCAGTCCTCTGATCCTTTAGATCCTT
>NZ_JBHIQF010000031.1:0-3919 GCF_042196445.1 Bartonella sp. AP11XZML | reverse complement strand
GGTTCTTTGTCAAGGACGCCGTTAGGCGCCCTGTAATGGTTTCCTTGACACTAAGAACCAAGACTTGTTAGTCCTCTCATTGAACGCGGGTCTGATCTCATGATTTTGGTGAGCGTTCCGGAGAGTTTGAGAGGCGGATAGCCTCTCATTAAAAAATAAAGTTTATAAATAAAAACTATTTTTATTTGCCAATCTCCTGAAATTGTTTTATCATTTTAGAAATATTTTTGGTCGTGTACGCAGCGATCAATAGGGAAATAAAGCCCTAAGTTCGAGAGTAAAAATTAGCCACTATGTGGTCACCCGGAATTCCGGGAGTTTTTGTTATGTCCAAGTGCTTCTCAGCACTAAAAGCAAAAAGCTGACTCGAACTCAGCACTTTATTACTCCCGGAATACCAATGCGAGGGCGCTCGCTCCCGGTAGGGGGGAATTAAAAGTGCAAACCAAAACTCCACATTTAAATGACGTTTCTGTAGGGGAAAAAATTCGCTCTAGAAGAAAGCACATGGGAATTTCTCAGACAGAGTTAGGAAACAAATTAGGAGTAAGCTTCCAACAAATCCAAAAATATGAAAAAGGCTCAAATCGTGTAGGAGCTGGACGTTTGCAGGAAATCGCTAATATACTAGATGTTCATATCTCCTTTTTTATACCGATATTTCAGAAAAAAGAAATATTTCGTACCCTTATAATGAAGGACTTCATAGTAAAGAAGAATACTCCCTTTTAAAAGGTTTTAGAAAACTTAATCCTAAAAAACAGAAAGCAGTTTTGTGTTTGTTTTCTGAATAAAATGAATACTTTTAAAATTATAGCACATGCTGCTTTAAGCTGTTTATAAATAAGCATTTTAATTATAAATATTTATTACGTATTTTGTACGTAAATAATAAATAATCACTATTTATTTTGTGTGTAATTGTTATTTACGTAATTTTCAATAAGACGATTAAGAAAATCACCACCATCTTCATTAAGTTCGTCTGCTAAAGACCAAAAACTGTCTCTTACTTCTGGTTCAAGTGCAAGTGTTAATCGTGCTGTTTTTAAACTACGTCTTCTACGTCCACTACCACTTTTTGTTTCTACACTATGACGTGTCGTAAAACCATTATTTTGACCTATCTTACCTAATTCTTGTTCATCTACTTTTTGTGCTTTTGTAAACGGTTTTAAATTTTGAAGATCCGGTAATACAATTTCAGCTCTTTTTGTCATGCTACTTTGTCCTTTAATAAATTTTCATTATCCAATACCTTCACAACAGCGTTAGCAAAAACCGTTGCATTTTCTTGTGCTGCTTGAGGATTATTCACATCAGAAGATGCTAAATCAAAGAGAGACCCCCCTATCTGAAAAAGAGCACTAAAAGCTCCTCTTTCAGTTAATGAAGCAGGTAAAATAGGAAGGTTAGCTTTTTCTAACGTTTTTTCTATATGCTGTCCTTCGCGACTGTTTAAGGTATTAGTCATAGAAAATACGATACGAAAAGGTATTTCTCTTTTAAAAAACTGACTCTGTTGTTTTATTAAAGCAATGATCTTTCCTATCTGATCTCCATCAAGTTGTTTTTTTCTCATAGGAACCAAAACTAAATCCGCTCTCCCTATAGCAAAAGAAGCCGCAAGATTAGCAGAACCTTCAAGATCAACAATAACAAATGGAAACTGTTCTACAGCATCATCAATGCAAGAAACAATATTCTGTTCTGTAACATTTCCAGAAACTTCTATATTTTGGGGCATTGTATCTACAGATCTTTTCATCCATGTCACAAGTGGTTGATTTGGGTCTGCATCAATTAATTTCACCTTAGATCCGGCTTTAGCAAAAACGTTAGCTAATACTAATGCCATTGTGGATTTTCCAACACCACCTTTTGTTGAACACATAGTAATTACAGGCATTAAAATATTCCTTATTCAATGAATAAACACTAAATAAATAACATTTATTTATTACGTATTTATTAAAACTATAAATAATTATTATTTATTTAGTGAATATTTATTATTTACGTACAAAATACGTAATAAATATTTATATTTTGTAATTTCAAATCAGGTATAATCGGGTGTGCACATTCCAGTATGCAAACGAGTTTATTTCACAATTTCGTTTCTTGTGAGTAATTGATTTTTACATTACTTTTATATATATTAGATAATTATATAGTAAGAGGAATTTTTTATGTCTTCATTAACAGTTACAGCAAAAGGACAAATTACGCTAAAGCGGGATTTACTACAGCACCTTGGTGTTAAACCAGGTGAGAAGATTAACTTTGATAAGTTACCAGGTGGTGAACTTCGTATAAAAGCGTCACAGCCTACAAGCACTATTGAGAGCTTTATTGGACGATTTTCTGGAAAACTAAAAAAACCTCTAACCATTGAAGAAATGAACGAAATTACAGCTTCTAGTTGGGCTGGGAAAAAATGAAGATTTCTGTAGATACAAATGTTCTAGCTCGTGCTGTTTTACAAGATGATAAAAAGCAAGGGGAGGTAGCAAGTAAGATTTTAAGAGAAGCTTCTCTCATAGCTATTTCTCTACCTTGTCTATGCGAACTTGTTTGGATACTTCGACGAGGTGCAAGACTATCAAAAGAAGATGTAGTTGGAATGTTACGCGATCTGCTAGCAACCAGTAATATAGTAATGAATAGACCAGCTGTTGAAGCAGGGCTTGCTATTCTAGAGGCTGGTGGTGATTTTGCTGATGGAATTATAGCTTATGAAGGTAATTGGCTAGGTGGCGAGATATTTGTTTCGTTTGATAAATTAGCAATCGACCTGTTAAAGAAAAACGGGAAATCAGTAAAACTCCTTTCTTAATGAGTGAGCTAATACCTATAAAAGAATAAGCTATAGATATGGATTTTCCAACACCACCTTTTGTTGAACACATAGTGATTACAGGTATTAAAATATTTCTTATTTACTAAATAAATATTATTTATTTAGTACGTATTTTGTACGTAAATAATAAACATACTTCAATGCATCACGTCATGGAAAAGAACTATCAACTTGGCGCAGTTTATCTTAATTTTCCAATGTTCTTGGCATGGTAATGATAGGCTTTATTTTTGTAGACTTAATATTTATACGTTCAATAAATAAACGCNAAACTTCCATCCATGATAAGGTTTTGTTTCGTTATATGCACAATTAAACCACGTTCACTGGCTGCTTTGAGAATTTCTAAAACAGCAAGAGAAGAACCAGCTATACGAGAAAACTCCGGTGTGAGTAAAACATCACCACACTCCGCTTTTTCAATTAAAGCACCAAGTTTACGCTTACGCCAATCTTTTCCTCTACTTGCAATTTCTTCCTCAATATGAAGTGGTGCAAAGCCATTTTTATTAGCATATTCTAACAATCCGAATTTTTGATTTTCTGTATCTTGTCCATCACGAGAAACACGTAAATAAGCATAAAATTTTGGCATTTTCAGTAAAAAGGTTATTTTTGATTAAAACTGATATATTATTGCATAGAAAAAATAGGAATTAAATATACAATTTTCGTTCATAAAAAATGATCGTTTTTTCTGATAGAATATTACTCAGTATATTAAAAATATCATCGTTTAAAACAGAAAGATAAGCAATAAAATTAAATTTTTAAATGTTGAGAACGCTGTTGAATAATATTAATGATTGCATCAAAAACTTCAGACCGCAAACCTTCACCCTCGAGTTCTTTCTTTAATTTTATTGCTTTATCATTGATTGAATCAGCCATTCTTTTTATTTGCTTGTTTAAGGAAAATTGAGCGGATTTAGTATCCGCAACCATTTTATAAAAATGACGTAAATATATTTTTTCAGGTATATATTCTCCTCCTATTTTCATAGCCATTTTTTGAGATAAATCTGAATAAATAGCTGTGCTTAACAAATCATATGC
>NZ_JBHIQF010000030.1:0-80606 GCF_042196445.1 Bartonella sp. AP11XZML | reverse complement strand
GGGCTTATACTTCCTAAATCAAAAACCGGTAAACTTGTTGAAGGGTCATTTGCATGGCTGCTTAAACAATACTTTAACAGCGTTCATTGGCATAGCCTTGCTAAAGCTACGAAAAGACAAAGAGAACTTATCCTTATGAAGGTATGTGATGCTATAGGAAACATTCCATATAGAGAAATAAAGAAATCACATATTACAGCGGGTGTTGAACGCCGCAAAGAAAAACCAACAGCTGCCCAAAATTTTCTAAAAGCACTTAATGGACTTTTTAATTGGGCGATCGATCAAGAACTTCTGGAGAATAACCCAGCTTTAGGAATAAAAAGACCTCCTCTCAACAACAAAGATGGATTTGCTGTTTGGACAGAAGAAGATGTTGAAAAATATTATCACCATTGGTCACATGGTTCACATGAACGCGTCTGGATTGATGTTCTTCTTTACACGGGTTTGCGTCGTGGTGATGCGGTCCGCATTGGTTGGAAAGATGTCAAAGATAATATCATTCATCTCAAGACAGAGAAAAGTAAATTCCAAACAGATGTTTTTCTACCCATTTTGCCTGAATTAGCAGAAACTCTAAAAATTGGTCCTATTGGAAATGAAACATTCATTTGCGGAAAAAACGGAAATAAACTCGTAAAAGAAAGTTTTGGAAACTTATTCCGTGAAGCGTGTAATGCGGCGGGAATCAAAAAATCAGCACATGGCTTAAGAAAATTAGCAGCAACACGCGCCGCTAATTCAGGTGCAACAGTATCACAACTCAAGGCAATTTTTGGATGGACCGACGACAACATGGCATCTCTTTACACAAAGAGCGCAGACCGCAAAAGGCTAGCTATAGAAGCGATAAAAAAGCTCCAAAAAAATGAGGGATAGTGCTATAAAAAACGTTAATGGAATCAATAATGATAAATTTCCCCCATATCGCAATAACTCATTTATTTTATTTAAAATTATTGAATCTCTTTTGGGCACCATTTTGTATCTTTAACACATTAAATATATAGATTTTTTCTTTAAAGAGCTATTTTAAGACCAACTTTTAGACCACCTTCTACGGTTTATACAACTTTAGCTAATTTATTCCTTATTTTTCTTTGGAGTGAAGGATAAGATCTCTTTCTTTCTCCATCTCACTGCTCTCCCTAGCTTATATAGCTCTGGCCCCCTTGAAGCACCCAATTACGAATCGTGGTTGTGGATACACTAAAAAACTTTGCACACTCACGTGTTATTACATATCCATCTCCATCATCAAATATCATCTCATTACCTTTCTCTTTTTTATATTAATTAAATGGGCGGGGGTGCTGGAAGGAGAGAGCACCCCCATAGGTTTAAGCAGCTTTTGTCAAAATTTTTTGCATCTCTTGTTCTATTTCCCCTAAAAAGATTTCGACCGCTTTATTAATCTCTTCAATGTGTTTCTCATCACGGAGGACGCGTTTGATTTTCATTCTCAAACCAGTAGATTTGCCTACAAAGTTTGGATTATAGCTCATGAAATCACACCATTTGCGTCCAGTGCATGCCATTTGGAATTGCACCTGTGCGATATATTCAGGCTTGATTTCGTCATAAATAAAAAAACGAAGATGANTGATTTCGTCATAAATAAAAAAACGAAGATGAGTTGTTGATTGTGGACATTTGACTTCGATTAAACCGTCCTCTCCAATCAACCCATCAGGACTTGCCCCCGCCATTTCCATTTTTGGGTGTGGGATAAACCCGCATCTTGTGACTTCTGCGTCATAAATGAATTCATATTCTCTTAAGGCATTCTCTTCATGTTCAATGCCCCATTGCATAGCAGGTGTTGTATAAGATTGGCTTATTTCCCCTATTAAGCGTTCTGTCATGAGTTTCGTTTTGTAATCTTCATATTTGCTTGTAGGTAAACCTTTTGCTGTCTTACTGAGTACGTTGTAAACGTTTGAAGCAGTGACTTTTCCTAGCCTTGCTTGAAACCATTCTGCTGTTCTTTGTTCCATCTCACACCGCCGTTCCCTGTTCGTGTGGCGTTGCTATATCGGCATCTTGTATAGTAGAATCTGTTTCTACCTTTTGCCTATTTTGTTTATCTTTCAAAAGATGTAACACCGTTTGTGCTTATACTTCAGACATATCATCAAGCTTTTTAACGTTGTCTCTGCTATCCAGTCCCGCAGAATCGATCTGAAACCATGAAGTCTATAATTAAAACCTTTGTCTTTCATGAATTTAGAAAGTGCTACATTAGATATAGGCTTTCCAAAACTCTCAACAAATAAAAAACCATTTTTTTGCTTTTTCAATAACAGCAAGCGCTTCAGCTGTAAGCGGCACATGAAAATCAGAAACCTTTCCAACAATTCTCTTCATATTTTCTTTTGGGATAATCCATATTGATCCATAAATCTCTAAATATGCCTGATTGGTATAAAAAAAACCGTCAAAATAAGAAGTTTTAAAGCTAGATGTGATACAAGCTCATCATTTTAAGATTGAAAAAACTTAGGCATTTCTTTCCATGGCATAGCTGGAATATTTGGGGTATTTTGAATAAACTTTTCTAATAAAGCTTTTGCTTTTAATTGCATATCCACATCTATACTAAGTGCCACCGCATGTTTTATAGCTATATTCAAGCGGGATAAAGCTTTACTTGCTGTTTCGTTTTTTGTCTTCCAAATGGGAGAAATGCATCCTTTTATATCAATTTGCGTCAGTTCAATGATTGGCGTATCACCAAGTTTAGGAAAAACATGTAACTCAAGAGGTGTTAACCAGTTTGCTGCTTTTCCTTCATTTTTCAATTCGTTTTTTTCGCTTCAAAAGTACTAGAGGCAATTTCTCGTAAAGAAATACCCCCCTGCTCGACGTAAATTTTCTTTTTGTTTTCGGCGAATCGGGTCAATTCTTTGATCTAAAAGATCACGACAAGCTAAAGCTTTGAACAGTGCTTCTTTTAAAGATACATTGCGACAAGAGCCTAATCCCATTTCTCGTCGTATTTATATTGAGGTCAAACCTAAAAACCCATCATCCTTGATCTGGTGTAGTTTTGATAAGCCATAAACCAGCTCTGTCAGCATATTTTCCTTTAGATAGATTTTTTACAGATAAGATAGACAGTCTATCACGTTCTTCGAACCACCTTTTTAAAAACACCTTTTGAATTACACTTGGAGCACTTTCATCTGGTACGAAGATTATATATAAAAGGCAATTTAATAAATAAAATAAAAACAATTAGTTATTAAATAGAAAAAAGATAAACTGTGCTATCAAGTGATACTCTAGAGAGTTCTAAGGGAAGAAAAAATTGTTGCACAAACGTGCACGCCGTCCGCACCACTCTATGTGAATTTTCTTTATTTTCTCATTACTTAGATAGTAAAAACTCTCTTTAAGTTTACTGTTTGCAACTCTATAACGGTATTATAAAGTGATAACTGTAATAATATGAAAGACGAAGCAATCCTTCTTTGCCAACAAATGTTTCAACCACACCTCGTGAACTAAAAATTTTTTATTCTTAACAATTAAGAATCTGAGTAACTCTTCCTTACCTCCTCATTCTCACTCAAAGTCAAAGCCCCCCTTTTTTCACCATAAAATAGTGTTTACAATGCATAAAATTAAAAAATAAAGGCCCTATCAAAGAAATAGGACCTCTTAAATTTAAGCTCCTTTATCCTACAAAATTAGAATTTGTAAGCTATTCCTGCGCGAAAATCATTCGTCTTATACTTAACTTCAATCTCGTCTTTGAATTTCCTTTTACCAAAATCTGAGTAACGATATTCCGCACGCACAACAAGATGATCTGTCATTGCAAAATCAACACCACCACCGAGAGTATAACCAATCATCGTTTTTGTTACATCCGATGTCCTATTAAATGGCTCACCTCCCGTAATTACTGTCGACAAAATATCCTGAAACTGTCCATAAGAAACACCACCAGCAATATAAGGCATCACACGCCCCGCAGAAAACCCAACACGCACCCGTGTAGCCCCTGTCCATTTTTGTTTTAACGTATGATTAAACGTTAAACTGTCTTTCTCTTCTTTATCCTCTGCAGAAGAGCGAGAAAAGCCTCTACCTTTTCTCCTGACAATTTTTGCCTTTTTTCGACTTTTTTCTTCTGTACCTAATTCCTCAGTATCACTACCCGATCCTTCAGTACCCGATCCACCAGTGTCAGGACCACCTGCACTCGTTTCATCAGCCTGAAATCTTGTTTTTGTATCCTTTTTTTCCGTTAAAATGATATCCGTATCAATCCCCATAATAAAATTATTACCGAGATCAAAATTAACACCCGCATAAAAACCACCTATAAACCCAGAAAGATCGGGCATATGCTGTTTCTCGACAGGCACCCATGGTTTACTTTTACTCTCCTCATCAGGATAGAGAGGAATATTAACATCAGGCGCTGTTGCAGAAATCTTACTTGAAAAGCCACCAACTTGCCCCCCGAAATAAACACCTCCCCAAGAAAAAGGTGAAGAAGCAACAACTTCTGAGGCAACATGTACTGGCTCTTCGTGAGCCACCACATCTGCAGCCTGTACTATAGAAGGTGAAATCAAAGAAAAAACAGATGCTGTTATAAATTTTGTATTCATAAAATTATACCCCATTGCTAAATTTAAATATAATCAAAAATCACATTTAGAAAAACAAAGTTTTATAAAATCTTATGCCGCAAAATCGCATGTACTCCTTTATAGTTACATTTAAATCTATTACTATACTAATATATCATTACATCAAAATTTAATATTATCAAATAAATTTTAAAATATTATAATAATTATTACTTCAAATAATAAAGATTTAATAAAAATACCTATTATCTTTTCAAAAGGAGGAAATATAAAACATTTTGTATTTAAAATACCGCAAAAAAATCACAAAATAGTATATTTTATGCCTTTTTTATGAAAAAATTCTAAAAATGATGTAATTATTTTTAGAAAATCGATGTTCATTAACAATACTATAAATACCCCAATATTCTTACATCCAAAATGCATACTGTAGATTCTACATAGTATAAAAAAACGTCCATTTTATACTACAATCATACCTTTTTTTTACCATTTTCTAAAGGATGAGATTATTAATTACACACAATATCATTATCCTTCTAAATCTTGTCCCCAAACAAAAAATCTCAATCATTTTATTTAAAAATTGCTCTTCCCCTACTGATTTCTATATTATCATCTGCCTTTATTGCAAAACGGTCTTTATTAGGAAAAGTTATAAAACATCCCTTCATACAAATTGTAATTGTTTGATGAGTATTTAAAGAAATTTTTGAAGGTATACTTCCTTCAACAACAATAAGAGATTGTATCTTTAAATCAGTATTCTTCACTGTTGCAGCAAAAGCTGTTATGGTAAAAATACTTAATAGAATAACTGTAATCAAAACATAAGTATATTTTAGCATTCTAAGATTCCTTCCTCAGCAAAACGCTTATATAGCCTAAATCGAAGAGCATTGGTTACATGAGAAGATGAGGTAATATTAGGCACATAAATAGCCAAATTAAAGGAAAAGCTCTTACGATCAAATGCTGTAAAACTCACCTGTGGGATAGGATTTTTTAAAACGCCTTCTGTCGCAGAAGCAATCTCTAACAAAATTTCAGCAACATGCTCTGGAGCAACCTTAGATGATACAGTAACGGGTATATCAATTCGTCCTACTTTATTACGTCGTGTCCAATTACTAACGTTGTTATTAATAAGGCTTGAATTGGGAATAATAATCGTCTTACGCTGAATTGTCTCAAGTTCCGTTGCACGCACACTAATACGCTTAACAACACCCCCTACTGATCCAGATTCTATATAGTCCCCTATTTTAAATGGTCTTCCAACTAAAATAATAAGTCCAGAGACAAAGTTTTGGACAATATTCTGTAAACCAAAACCTATACCAAGTGAAAGTCCTCCAGCAATAAGAGCGAAATTTCTAAGATCCAAACCTGCCATTGATAATCCGGTCAAAGCAGATACAACAACGCCTCCATAACTTATCACTGTTTTGATAGAATTACGTATACCAGAATCGAACTCTCCATGAACCAACACCACATTATCTAACCAACCAATAAATCGGCGAATAAGAAACCAGCAAACACAAAAAGAAATAATTCCTGTTACAAGAGAAATCAAAGAAAGACTAATATTTCCAATCTGAAAACCGGTCACCGATTGCCACAAAACTGCTTTTAAATCAGAATAGGAAAATCCAAACTGTACAGCAATTGGCATTGCACAAAATATAACAACAAATAAATTGAGAAAAACGCTCATAAAAACTCCCAATTGATTCATCGTTTTTTCTTCTAAATGAAACCTCTGCATCAAAAGATGACCAACCGTTGTTTTCATAAATTGGTCTTTAGTTCCAAGTGCTTGAGCGCTTTGTATTCCTAAATACATGAGAACTAAAAATGCTCCATCAATCATAATTTGCTGCGTAATAAAACGCGCAAGTCCAACATAACCTAAAAAATTCAATACAAAGAGCAGTAACCCCAAGCCAATAAGAGGAATGCGTATATAAAATGGCCAAAAGTATGGCTCTTTTTTTTCTTCTTGAACACGCCTACGTCTAAACCGCAAAGGTACAAATGATATTATAAATAGCAATATCGCTACAAGAAAAACAGCAATAAAACTTTTAGCAATTGTCAAAGATAGAGGCGCTGAAATGATTTGATAAATACTATCAAGAACAGCGTCAAATGCCAAAATACCCCCTAAAGAAGTGAGTAAAATCACTAATTGATAAGCAGACGATGATGTAATCTTGAGAAGACCTACATGGGGCCTATTCGATGATAGAAGAACAACCGCTAATCGATTGATTAAAAATAATAAAATAATTTGACAACCTATCATATCAAAAACTGTTGTAAGCTTACCTGGATCTAAGTTAAAACTACGAAACAAAAACAACACAAGATAAACGCAAAGAATACATACAAGTGAAGGTAAGAGAACTGAAATAAAGGCGATCAATAAGCGTTGTAAATAAGATATTTCCTCATTAGACTTCGTAAAGTGGCAATACACATGAACAAGAACTTTTTGAGAAAAATACGAAAGTCCCAAAGTAATAAAAAGTGGAATTAAAAAGCAAAGAAATAGTTGTAAAAACTTGAAGTAAAATATAAAATTCCACCAAGAATTTAACAACACAAGAAAATCTGATGAAGCCTCTTTTGTTTTTTGGACGAGATGTTTAACCATCGGAATCGAAAACTCAAGCCTATACGTAAGCGTGCGTTTAAAAAGCTCCCGAGATTGAGAAATAGAAAGTTCAGCTATTCTATTTGCCGCTAAGAAAATTGCTTCAAAACGAAGCATGATACTGTTAATTTTAGCTTTTTGCTCTATCAAATAGGAATATTCCTTCACAGAGCTTTTCAGTTTTTTCACGTCACGATGGAGCTCCATTAATTGATCAAGAAGTGTATTAATCTCATTAAGAGGAGGACGCAAAACAAATGCTGCCTCAATAGCACGTTCACTGATATCTTGTGCACGTAACCGTAATTCTTCTAAAGCACGCTCATCTTCTGGCTTTCTGTCAAAATCTCTTTTTAAAGTTTCAGTATTTTCTTCAAGAGTCTTAATAATCAACTGTTGTTGCAGAATAATTTCATCAACTGAATAAGAAGCTATCGTTTGTTCGACAATTGTATTTTGTGCCCCCTTATTACCCCATGCACCAGAATTAAATACAAAGATAATCCCCAAAAGAAGGAAAAGTATGTGGATGTTTTTTCTACAAAATGAATACATATCTACCTTATGAGCACAAAAGGGATTTTATTTTTCTCTTTTAAATATGGTATAAAGTAGATATTTTCAACTTTTATAGAATAATCTTATAAAAGCTTTCCCTTATCCTATAATACTGGTAATAAGATAAAAGAATGATAAATAAGCTGAACTCAATAAGATTAAAGAAGGCACTCTAGCATGTTTTTTTTGCACCTTTATTGCAAAAAAGAAGATTTTCTTCCTTTGACAACCTGGATTTTTCTATCCAGTTTAGGTGTATTCTTGACGAGCAACCTAGAAACGCGTGCTTATTTAATCAAACAATCACACACCAATAACGTCATTAAAACGAATAGATTTGATTTACATCATAAGTGTGATCAGGTGAATGTTACCACAACTGAAAACAAAAAACTTGTAACACTCCATACAGAATCTATTTTTATGAGGACCTTTCAAAAAATCCTAACATTGGATTTCTTTTTAATAAAGATTCCAGCTGTTGACACACGATTTCGTAACGTTAAAACACAATATTTCTCAAATAAACGCGCTCCTCCCAATGAACATACTTAATTCTCTTCCTTGAATATAAAAACGATCATCTTATTTTACTTGTGCTTTTAACTTTGAATAACTGTTAGATTGCCTATTTACGGAATATATCATGCGTACACCTGGTTGGTTAACTACCCTTTATTGTTTTATTCTTTTAAGCAGCATTTATGTTGCCTTACCCAATTTATTTTCACACGAACAAGTTAAAAATTCGAAATTCTTACCCGACACCCGTGTAGCACTTGGTCTTGACCTTCAAGGAGGCTCTTCTCTCCTGCTCGAGGTTGATAGCAAAACGTTAAAACGCGATCAGTTACATATAGTTTTAAGCAATGTGCGCAATGTATTGCGTGAAAAACAAATCCGCACCTCAAGTGTGCGTATCGTTGAAGATAGCGTTATTGCCCTTATTTCTGACCCATCGCAAACTGAAAAAGCACTCTCTGCTTTGAAAACATTAATAACCCCCATATACAGTAGCTTTGGCACAACAGAACATAACATCACGATCAGTGCTCAAAATGAAACTCTCCGCGTCACATTAACAGAAGCTGGTATAAAAGACCGTGTCAGCAATGCTATTGAACAAAGCTTAGAAATCATCCGTCGTCGTATAGATCAAGTTGGTGTTTCAGAACCAGCCATCCAAAAGGTCGGAAATGATCGTATTATGGTCCAATTGCCTGGACTACAAGATCCAAAACAACTGCGTGATCTTTTAGGAACAACCGCTAAGATGAGTTTTCATCTTGTTCCTTCTAATGTGGACCCCAATAATCCCCCTATAGGTGTTTCTATTCTCCCTGGATACACTGATGCAACACAACATTATGCAATTTATGATCAAATTGCTTTAGATGGAAATGTCCTGAAAGATGCCCGTGCAGGTTTTGACCCCCAAATACCAGGACGTTCCATTATTTCATTTACGCTAGATTCCGCTGGCGCAAAAATATTTGCCGATATAACACGACAAAATATTAACCGTCCTTTTGCCATTGTTCTGGATAATAAAGTTTTAACCGCTCCGACCATCAATAGTGTCATTCCCAATGGACAAGGTCAAATTACAGGAAACTTTGACCCCAAAGAAGCCTCAACTCTGGCTGCTCTGCTTCGTGCTGGTTCCCTCCCCGCACCACTCACAGTCATTGAAGAGAGAACCGTAGGTCCAAATCTTGGTGCTGATGCTATCCAAATGGGACTTTACACCGGCATAATTGGCTTTATTCTTGTTGCAATTTTTATTTTTCTTCTCTACCGTATTTGGGGATTAATTGCCAATATAGCACTAGCTCTGCACACAATTTTAACATTTGCTGCACTGAGTCTTTTGGGAGCTACACTTACGCTGCCTGGTATTGCTGGTATTATTTTAGGCATCGGTATTGCCGTTGATGCTAATATCCTTATCAATGAACGTATCCGTGAAGAAAGTCGAAAAGGTGTGGGTGCTTTTGCAGCCCTAGATCGTGGATTTAAACACGCTTTTGCAACCATTGTTGATGCAAATGTTACAGCAATTATAGCGACCGTCTTACTATTTTGGTTCGGGACCGGTCCCGTTCGTGGTTTTGCCGTAACAATGTTGCTTGGTATTATCATCTCCATGTTTACAAATATCACCATTGTACGCATCATCATGATTTGGATCGTTCGTAAATGGAAGATTAAAAAATTGCATATTCACTCTGCTTTCAACATCATGCCACAAAACACAACTTTCCACTTTATGAAAGCACGTTTCATTGGTATTGGCGTCTCAATTGTTTTATCAATGGCTTCAGTTTTTCTCTTTTTTAAGCCTGGATTGAATTTTGGTATTGATTTCATTGGCGGAAGCCAAATGAGTATTACCACGAAAGGACCAGCAGATCTAGCAACTCTGCGTTCCAAGCTTTCTACTCTTAATATTGGTGAAGTTACCTTGCAAAATATTGATAACGAAAATACCGTATTAATTCGCATGCAGAAACAAAGCGGTGGCGAAGCACAACAAACCACCGCCATTGATAAGGTCAAAACAGCTGTACAAAATATCTATCCCGATACCACATTCGATCAAATAGAAGTTGTTGGTCCCAAAATTTCAGGTGAGCTTGCCACAGCTGCTTTTACTGCTGTTATTCTTGCGGCTATTGCCATGTCTCTCTATATATGGTTACGCTTCGAGTGGTTCTTTGCCATTGGAGCAATTATCACTCTCATTCTAGACACCACAAAAATGATTGGCTTTTTTGCTTTATTTCAATTTGATTTTAATTTAACGGCTATCGCCGCACTCTTAACAATTGTTGGATATTCTATAAATGATAAAGTTGTCGTCTATGATAGGATGCGCGAAAATATGCGTCTTTATAAAAAAATGCCGTTGCGCGAGCTGATTGATCTGTCAATTAATCAGGTTCTTGTACGTTGTTTTTTTACATCAGCCACAACAATTCTTGCGATGCTCCCCATGGCGATATGGGGTGGAAGTGCTGTTCATAATTTTGCATTACCCATGGTCTTTGGGATTATTATTGCAACATCATCCTCTATCTTTATTGCTGCTCCTATTTTACTCCTGCTAGGAAATTGGTGGCGTGAGCGAAATAATCGTGCAAATATCAAAGTGAAATAAAAATGCCCTTTAATGCGTATAGTACATCTCACCTCTCTTCTCATAGAAATATAGTCGTTTTCATTCATTCGCTTTTTGATCAAGAATAGTAAATAATCCATGCTCCACGACACACCACTTATCACAACTATTGTTGCAGGCTTATGTTTAGCATTTCTCTTGGGAATGATTGCTAGCCGTTTACGTATTTCACCCCTTGTAGGCTATTTGTTAGCTGGTGTTATTGTAGGACCCAATACAGGCGGATTTAAAATAGATTCCGTCATCATTAATCAACTTGCTGAAATTGGTATTATTTTGCTGATGTTTGGTGTTGGGCTCCACTTTTCATTAAAAGACCTTTTATCTGTCAAAGCTATTGCTGTCCCCGCTGCTATTGCACAAATGGCATTTTCTACTTTTCTAGGTTTGTGCCTTGGTCTGATTATGGGATGGGGCTTTAGTGGTAGTTTGATTTTCGGTCTTGCTTTATCCATAGCAAGTACCGTTATCCTGCTACGTGCTTTGCAAGAACGTCATCTTATTGAAACAGAAAAAGGACGCATTGCCGTTGGATGGTTGATTATTGAGGATTTAGCAATGGTCCTTATACTTGTCCTCATCCCTTCCTTGGCAAGTGCCCTCAGCAATACCAAAAAAGAAGCGTTGGATCCTCTTGTTCAATGGTTGGATTTAAGTATTTGGGGTATTTTTGGTCTCACCATCCTGAAGGTAATTGTATTTATTGCACTTATGCTCGTCATTGGGCGACGCGTTATCCCATGGCTTTTAAAAATGAGCGCACAATCGGGATCACGTGAATTATTTCGTCTTAGCGTCTTTGCTATTGCATTAGGAGTAGCTTTCGGAGCCGCTCATTTATTTGGAGTTTCTCTTTCTCTTGGTGCTTTTTTTGCTGGTATGGTCATGAGCGAATCAGAATTAAGCCACCGTGCCGCGGAAGAATCTTTACCACTGCGCGATGCTTTTTCTGTTCTCTTTTTTGTTTCTGTAGGCATGTTATTTGACCCCGAGAAACTCTTAACTCATTTTTTCCCTCTCTTAGCAACCTTATTCATTATCGTAATCGGAAAATCTGCTGTTGCCTTTTTCATCGTTAAAGCTTTTCGCTATTCTAATGCAACAGCTTTGACTATTTCTGCAAGCCTTGCCCAAATCGGAGAATTTTCCTTTATCCTTGCTGGTTTAAGTTTAAGCTTAGGACTTTTAAACAATGACGCTCATGATTTAATTCTTGGAGGAGCAATTTTTTCTATTTTGCTCAATCCTCTTGTTTTCATTGCCTGTAATAAAATTAAAAAACGTCTAGAAAAAAATTCTGCATCTTCACAAAATACCCAAACAATTATTGATATTGATCCACAAGATCCTGACCAAGATTTTTTACCGATGACCTTAAAAAACAACCATATCGTAATTATTGGCTATGGTCGTATCGGTAAGTGTGTTGCATTATCTTTAATAAATAGAGGTGAACCTATAGTGATCGTAGAAGAATCAAAACGCCTCTCTGATAAAGCGATTGCAGATGGCTTTGAGGCTATTTGCGGCAATATCATTCAACAAGAAATAATGAACGCAGCAAATATAAATAATGCACATAAAGTTGTTATTACAATGCGAAGTACCATTGAAGTAGGAGAATGTATCGTGAATATCCGTGATATGAAGAAAGATATCCAGATAATCACACATGCATTATCCGACACAGAAACAACATATCTCATTGATTTAGGTGCTGATGTTGTAGTAACAGATGATGAAGAAATTGCCAATGGCATTATAGAGTATATAACAGAACGAAGATCTGTAAGGAATATGCTCAATCATGAAAATTTACAGAAAACATAAAATGGATACAGAATCGTGAAAATAAAGCAATTTATATGGCCATTGATTGGTATCTTAGCAATGCTGGTATCTATTCGAATTCTTTACATGAAGCTCTCTGCCATTTCATTTGGGGATGTATTGGAGCGCTTGAGCAATTTAAATGCACAGCACTGGTTATTAGCCTGTTTATGTTCTCTCCTAGCTTATGCTGCTCTTGCTGGATATGATCGAATTGCCTTGCAACATCTAGGCCATAAAATTTCTTGGATTTTTATCGCTATATGTTCATTTACAACCTACGCTCTTTCACACAATATCGGTGCTTCAGTTTTTTCTGGTGCCGTTGTACGCTATCGCGCCTATAAAATGAAAGGATTAAACGGAACAGAAATCGCAATATTAGTAGGTTTTTGCTCTTTTACTTTTGTAATCGGCACAATCTTACTTTTGGGAATCGTTTTGGTGCTGCAACCCGAAATTATCACCCTCATTCATAAAGAACTTCCTGAATGGCTCGGAACAACGGCTGGAGCAATTTTACTCAGCTGTATAGCACTTTATACGTTTGGCAGCTGGCTTCAGTTAAAACCCTTACGCTTGGGGAAGAAAATTCAACTTTCCTATCCACGACTGAAAATTGTTATTCAACAGCTTCTCATTAGCCCTCTAGAGCTTTTAGGAGCAGCAGGAATTATATATGCTGTTCTCCCACATAACGCAGATATTCATTTTATCTCTGTTCTTGGTGTTTTCCTAGCGTCTTTTACGATAACTCTTCTCTCTAATGCTCCAGCAGGAGGAGTAGGAGTTCTTGAAGCTCTTTTCATAACAGGCATGCCCAATATAAATCCAACCGATGTTATTGCAGCACTTATTGTCTTTAGAATGTTTTATTTGATTATACCGCTCATCCTTTCATTATTTGTGGTCGTCATTTTTGAGGCGCAACAATATTGGAAAAGAGCCCCCAAAACACCACCTGAATAAATAAAAGGCTATCAATGACTTCTTTTTTTATGTACCTATAAAAGAACAAAACACCATCGTGTTGCCAATTTACATATCTTTTTTAAGAAACCTCTTTCAACGCTCTTCTCCATTACACAACAATACCCATAAATGGTATAATAGTAAAGCTATTGTTGCACCATCATCTTTATACTTAATAAAAGAGCAAGCCTGCGCCATTATACTATTTTTCCAATGTTATGATAACTTTTAGCACTTAAGAACATTAATAAGAATTATTTTTATGCCTTTCTTCAATAGTCTTTATCCACACGTTAATCCCATTTATGATGCAAAAATGAATGATTTTAATTAATTCATTATAAGAGGGATTGAAACAAAAGAAGTTTATGATAGTAAAGTTTTTTTAAATAAAGAATAATCAATTCTTTATAAATCAATATATTATAATGAATCTGAGTGGCTTTCTTAATATTTATATTTTTAGAGGTTTAGCTAACGGAAAGACAGCATAGCGTAACCACACAGCTTAATATTTTAAAACTTTAAGCCTCATTAAAGTTTATTGTCTTTCGTTTAACAGGTATTAGCCTTTAAACAATTAAACTGATCTAATTTTATTACTTGTATGTCCAGCTAACTACTTTATTTTATCTTGATTTACCCTCTTGGAATACTGATGATTATTACAGAAGTTTTTTGTTTAAGCGGGAGAGTTATCAAAAAATATCCATGCTGCTGACACAACTAAAGTGTAAAGTTTCTTCTGTCTTTAAACAATATGCTAAAAATCCAAAAAAAATTTAATCAATTTATATTAAAAGAAGTGAAAACTGTTGATTTTTATACCCCTTTAAATAACACAATTGTCGGTAAGAGGCTTCTCCTTACCAATTGCAACTTAAAAAAAGAAACAATACGCATTAAAAGATCTTTAAATGTCCTTTGGAAGTTCTTTGAGTCCCCTAAAAAGTACAAACACCGATGACTAAGCTATATCAACAATCTTCACTTTTAAACAAACAGATATGGGGAAATCCTACTGCCCAATTTTATTTAGCAACTCGTACCTTAAAAAAAATTACGCAATCAATAAGTTATTTACGGTATAAAATAAAATGGTGGGTGATGAGGGGATCGAACCCACGACCCGCTGATTAAGAGTCAGCTGCTCTACCGACTGAGCTAATCACCCATAAGCTTCTCAAAAGACGAGAATGAGCGTTTCTATAACGCTCCTAAGGATAGATGTCCAGATATTTTGTTGTTTGTTATATAAACTCATTGTCTGTAAGGTTAAAAATATGATATTCACCACTTGATCTTATATAAAAATAAACCCATTATAGGAAGCTTTATAAATAAATGTTCTGATTGTTATACAGAACCTATAGTTAGAGGATTATCGAGCATAATGCCCGAGCGAAAATTAGATGAACCTTCTTGTGGTTGTAAGCGGGATGGGGCATCATTTTGTTTTATCAACAATTACATGCATTCAAGCAATATTGTGCTGTTTTTTTCTTTGAATATAAGTTTTTTACATTCAATGTTCATGATCCAATATACGAATAAAAGCCTATGAATTTTTTTTGTCAATCGCGCGCTTTTAAGCTTCTAAAAGGTAAGGAATGATGGAATGGATCACTGATCCCCATGCGTGGTTTGGTTTGATCACGCTGGTTTTTCTCGAAATTGTTTTAGGAATAGATAACCTTATCTTTATTGCAATTTTAGCTGAAAAATTGCCACTGCATTTGCGTGACCGCGCACGCTTTATAGGTCTTACTTTAGCATTAATTATGCGGCTTTTCCTTCTTACCGTTATTGGATGGGTTATGAGACTCGATAGGGTCATTCTTTCACTTTCATCTTTTGTATTTAGTTGGCATAGCTTTATTTTAATCGGTGGTGGAGCCTTTTTGCTCGCAAAGGGAACGCTAGAATTACATGAAAGGTTAGAAGGAGTATCACATGAAAGAAAAACAGGCGTTGGTTATGCTGTTTTTTGGCAAGTAATCGTCCAAGTCGTGGTGCTGGATGCCGTTTTTTCACTAGACAGTATTATTACCGCAACAGGTATGATTGCAAAAGAGCAGGCAGCAGTTATGTATATCGCAGTCATAGCTGCTATGGGAGTAATGATGTGCGGATCTGGTGCTCTTATGCGTTTTATTAATCGTCATCCCACTATTGTAATCCTTTGTCTTGGTTTTTTGATGATGATTGGTTTTACTCTCATTGTTGAAGGATTTGGTTTTCATATTCCAAAAGGGTATTTGTATGCTGCTATTGGTTTTTCTGTTCTCATCGAAGCTTTTAATCAAATTGGACGTCGTAACCGTGAAAAAATGATTAAAACGAATGATCTACGCAGTAGAACAGCTGATGCTGTTTTGAGGCTCTTAGGAGGAGGAAGCAAAGATAGTCACCTTGCTGAGACTGTAGATGTTATTGCTGAACAGGCCGCAGTTTCTGAGTTGTTTAGACCAGAAGAAAAGGAGATGATTCGTGGTGTTCTCGATTTAGCTGATCGCCCTGTTCGCTCTATCATGTCGCCGCGTAATGAAATTGAGTGGTTAGATTTAAATTCTGATGAAAATGAAATGCGTGAAGAATTACAAAAGGTTAAACATAGCCGCTTAATTCTTGCGCGTGAAAAAGTGGATGAATTTGTTGGCGTTGCGTTGACAAAAGATCTTCTTTTGAATTTGGCTGAGGGAAAAAAGATTAATTGGAAAAAAGCTATGCGAGAACCCCTCGTTGTTCATGAAAACACAAGTGTTTTACGATTGATGGAGCAATTACGTCATTCTTCGATTCAGCTTGCAATTATTGTTGATGAGCATGGATCTTTTGAAGGAATTGCAACACCAACCGATATTCTTGAAGCTATTGCAGGAGACTTTCCTGATGACGATGAAGAACTCATGATCGCAGAACAACTTGAAAATGGCAGTCTTCTTGTTGAGGGATATGCTGATATCCGCCGTTTAAGTGGTTATCTTGGGCGTAACCTTGTGGATGAAGCAGATCGTTATACGACTCTGGCAGGCTTTATGCTTTGGCAGTTTGGTCATTTACCAAATGAGGGAGAAAGCTTTGAAACTGATGGTTTACACTTTAAAGTGATTGAAATGGAACGCCGAAACATATCTAAAATCCTTATTTCTCCACTTGTATCACCAGAAAAAAGCTAATTCTTTTTATAAGCAAAATGAATAAAAAGATTTTTTTATGATTAAAAATTGAAAAGAATAAGCAGTTGATAACTCAATTGCATTTCATTATTTTTATATTTTTTCTAAGCGTAAAATAATGACATACAAAAGTTATATTATCAATGAACTTTCCATTATAAAAAATTTTCATTGATGATTGACGAAAAGCTGGAAGAGAGAAAATGGTGCAAAATTATTTGTCAATGGTCATTAATCTCAAAACAATGAATATATACAACATATTGATTTATAATAATTATTTATTACAATATTACCTTCACATCAAGAAAGCCTCTTTCAAACATCAGATTTCCGCCAATGGATAAAACTCCACCATTGTTGAGTTCACTCAACTGATGATGGCATCTTTAAACCAGACTCTGGCTCCTATAATCTTTTTAGATCTTCTTGATATTTCTTAAGGAGCTATTCCTTAGCTTTTGTTTCGATAAATTTAGCTATTTTTTTCCTTCCAAGAATGAAACTCCACCTCTCTGGAAAGCTCTTATCAAGAACTTTGTTTTTCTTCCAGATGGTTCATATTTTTTACTACTTTTGCAATGAAAGCGTAGCTGAGTTGCTTAGATTTGACTACTTCTTTGACTAAAGCCAATGCACGTTCAAAATGAATCTGTTAGGTATTTTCATCAAAGCCTAAATGATCCTCTGTACTGAAAATTTGGTAATAAGATTGTAAGGTTGCAACATCACCCAATAAAGCTAGTGCACCAATATGAAGTAAGCTATAATCTGCATCATCTACCTTGATAACCTTTATGTGCCCTCCAACTTCACTCTATCGCCAAGGTGGTGCTCCATATCTGGAATAAAAGCATTTATGAAGATCAATTTTTTCTATCGCCTATTTCAAGACATAATCCCGCTTAATTCCAACCAATCCGCATATATTTCTTCTTCACAAACTCTCAATCCCTTTTTATAAAAATCAAGTTGTAGATCTTGTAAGTGCTGAGAATTGATAGGGATCAATTACCATATAGGCAGCAGCTAAAATACCAGTACTAATCGAAACTCCAACATCAACTTACGGATAACCTTTGATAATTGCGTCATTATAAAGAATTTGTACTTCACAATCTGGTAGTTGATAACATGCTGAATAATTATCTACCTCTTTAATTTTTTCAACAAACCAATCAAGATTTTTGAAGAACACTGTTGCACTCTCCATGATTAAAAAATTCTTTGCTCTACCTCAAAAGAGGTTGTATCCATATCAAAAGTCAAAAGCGAAGCAGATTTTTGCAAACAAAAGTGATAACGCCGTGTAAGAGAAGAATCTTATCAATAAGGTCTTTGGTGATTTCTTTTGCAACGTCTAAACGAGAGGGAATCTTATTCATAAAAAAATATAATAAAGTCAATAGTTTGCATGCAATTATTTTATATGAATCCCATTTAAAATCTACATTTTTATACGTGATTTAATTAACCATTTTTCATAAACAATTACCATGTATGGATAGACCATAAAAAGCAAATCATGATGCAAATGTTATAACGCATGTAAACATTCAAATGAAGTGAACGCAGCTATCATTCATAACAGTTCATAAATTTTATGATACGTTTTTATCACACACAAATCGCATTATTAAAAACGTAATCGTTTGAAATTATCGATAACATAAATTGCATGCGTTTAAAGAATGGTATGGGGTTTACTCTTTTTTTGAGCTAAACCTTAAAAGAAATAATCATTTGAAACTATCATAGAATAGGTTTTAATTCATTAAGGGCACATAAAAGGATTTAAAGACAAGTCGATTTTAAAGCGGCGCTTACTAAAAAGTTAGTCAATAATAAGCAGACATTATATAGATATTATCATCACAACAGGTAATGAAATTGATAATGTTATGTCGTAGAAATCAAAAGATTTTTAATGATATAACGCAGGCAAACAAGCAAAAAACGTTTTAAAAGTTACAGTTTAAAAATACGAAACCAAATGAAATCCCCTCAAATTTGAGGATACTTATTAAGACAAAGATAAGTAGATAAATTTCAAAAGGATTGCAATCATATTACAAAGGCATGGTGTTTTACTCAATTTTGAGTCAAAAGCGACAATATTAAAGACTGCTCTACTCTAAAGTTAACGAGCTCAAATTTGGGCTGGTTAATTTTGCCAGCCCAAATATAGAGCGGCTTATTTGAAAAGAAGTTATGTTTAAATGCAAAGTGAAAATACGCTTATGAGAACCTCACTAAATGAACGTTTAAACGTTTAGAGACATAAAATGATATCTCTATAAATACGTTTGAAACCTAGATTTATAACAGTTTAAAAGCCTTAGATTTTATAAAAAGCGGTTGTTTATTGTCTTATGAAAAGCTGCTTTTAAAAACCAATGTTCGTAAATGTAAACAACGGGTTTTGTTACAAATATTCACTTAATACGCATTTTCTCTTGATTGTCTTGATATGAACCTACCAAGCGTTGAGACATTTTGATAATGTACTTTATGTCAAATGACCACTTCAAAAATGCGAGCATTATTCTTAATACGCTTTATAGCCATACATAAAGTGTTTATAGGTTCTGTAATTCAAATGAGTGATTAAAGATCATAGCTGTCATTTACGTTCCTTTTGATCAGTTTTAATCAATAGAATAGAGCGTTTGCAATGTGATACGTTTTGTATACATGCATTCTATTATTGACTTCTTTTGTATGATCTGTAGTACCTCTATTTAAAAGCAGCGTCATATCAATTGGCACAGCTTTCTTTTATGATGCGTTTATAACCATCAAAGAAGCACCCTCCACGTCTGTCATTTATTCTGTTTATCAATCTTGATAACATCATCACTTTCATAAACCTCACAATTTATGGGAACCGAATATAAATCGCTATGTCTTTTTATTCTTGCATTGCCATATACATTACTTCTAATCACGATATAATCAGGAGATCTTGGCATTGCCATAAACAGAGCCGTAGACCTTAGTATGACACCCCACGCTAGCATTGCCGTAAACCTTGCCTAACAACCGCATGATCATAAACCGCGGCATTGCTATGAATACGTGCACTACCGGATAATTTTGCATTCCCATAAACCCGCGCTTAATGATAAACTCAAACGTTATAAGAAAGATGAGCATTGTCATAAACATGAACACCAAAATACACATGGGTTTTATCACATATAAGGGTATTGCCATACACATAGCCACCAATGGCAGCATTGCCATAGCCCCTTATATTTTCATAAACACAACCAGATTTTACAACACAGACATTATCAGCAACCCAGCAATTACCATCATGAGAGAGATTGCTTTCATTTTCAATAAAAGCATCTAGATCGCCTTTTTTTACATCACCAAAATCGTTTAAAGCACGAATGCGATAATATATATATATATATACATGACCAGTCACGAAATCCATTTGATTGATCTATTCATATTTTGGATGGTTTTTTCTGATTAACAGGAGCGGTTTCATTTGCAATGAAAGAAATAACGGAGGTGTTTTTTGATATAGTTATCATAATTAAACCTGTATGTTTTTAAAAGTTTTGAACAGACATTAAGCCAGCTCCAAACCAAATGTTTGTTGCATCAAGCGCTCTGTTCAAACTAATAATAACATATTCATTACCTAGTAGTAGAATACCAACTCCTACACCTGCATAAAGCGAAGCAATAACCCGCCCATATGGCTATGCTGCATGACCATAATAGAACCAAAAACCATCATTGCTACACTCGCAACACCAGCAGCAAAACGGATCAAAAGGACTAAGTGTTAACGCCATGAAAATAATTAAGTGCACTCATTACTATAGCTGCACAAGATAGTATGCGAGGAGCAAGAAATATAATCCCAATTCTGCCAAACGTAAAGAACATACTCCCAACTAAATAACCACCATAATTAGCGTTTAGTATATAAGAAAGTTGATTAAAAGTAAACAATCCCTCACCCAACATAACTGGCAATATTGGTGTATAGAGAAATCACCAGATACCCATATCAAAACCATATCGAATACAGCATTTTGAAACAATTCAAATCTTGACGGTTGTTTTTTCCCCCTTATTATTCCTTTAACTGGTGATATTCCTCATCTGCGTTCCATATCACCATAACGACCTTTAACTCCAAAAATAGAATAAAAGCAAATTTAGCTATCTATTTTAATGCTCAAAACAATATATTTAGCGATCTACTATCAACATCGCCAGATCAGTTGTACAATAACATATTGAATTAATATGTATTTTTATATTATAAATGTTTATAGTTAAATTGAAAGCACATTTAGATAATCTTGCTTTTTTATCTCGATGTTCAAAATGGCTAACCGAAAAATTATATACGCAGCCGTAAATTTTACTTCTCTTAAAATTATTTGCTTATTCGCTGCAAAACTTAATAAACAACTCGAATAACCATTTTCATAAAGAGGAAATTGGCTTCTTTTTAGGTAATATTGTTATTTGGGATGATATGAAGTTGAAGAATTTGGTGCACCCGACAGAATTCGAATCTGTGACCTCTGCCTTCGGAGGGCAGCGCTCTATCCAGCTGAGCTACGGGTGCTTCACACTGATTATTAAAATCAGTTATGGTCTTTTAACTAATCATACTCTTAGCTTCAATGCTAAATTATCATTCTAATAAAAAAATTACTCGTTTGTAGTTTATCTAACGACGCATTCCTTTTACTTTTTAATGATACTTTACCTTGAAATAACTTCTCTTTATTCAATGCTCTTTTTATTATAAAAAGAGCTTTTATTACAACTTCAAAACTCTCAAAAATAAGTTACAACATAAATTATAAGTATCAGGATAATTTTTAAATGGCTACATTACCAAGTCGCTTTCATTTTATTTCCGCAGAAACTGAGGAGGCTATCAAAGCTACCCATAAATTAATTTCCGTTTATGGTCATTCTTCTCTGGAAGAAACTGATATTGTTGTTGCAATCGGTGGTGATGGGACAATGTTACAAACCGTACGAGATGTCATGAACACAGGCAAACCTATTTATGGTATGAATCAAGGTTCTGTAGGGTTTCTTATGAATGAATTTCATGAAAAAAAATTGCCCAATCGTATTGCTGCCGCACATAAAAAAGAAATCCATCCCCTGCGCATGATTGCAAAATCTGAATGTCAAGATTCTATCGAGGCGCTTGCAATTAATGAAGTATCCCTCTTTCGGCAATCTTATCAAGCGGCAAAAATTCGCATCACCATTGATAACAACGTACGCATGGAACAATTAAGTTGTGATGGTGTCCTCGTCGCTACACCAGCTGGATCAACCGCCTATAATTTATCAGCACAAGGACCTATCTTACCTCTTATGGCTCCCCTTATGGCCCTCACTCCCGTTAGCCCTTTTCGCCCTCGGCGTTGGCATGGAGCTTTGCTTCCCGATACAGTAACAGTGCGCTTTGATATGCTTGAACCTGACAAACGCCCTGTAAACGCTGCTGCAGATAATATTGAAGTTAAATCTGTCCATTCAGTTACTATTTCAATGGCAACAGAAGTAACAGCTTCAATCCTTTTTGACTCAAATCATTCATGGGATGAGCGCATTTTATCAGAACAATTTCGCTATTAATGATTGTATTATGCGTTTTATATGTATATGATTGTTATAGTTAGTTTTTTTTGTGAAAACATCTTAACACTTTTAAAGAGTGTAGAATATTGGTTATAATCATCATTAGATAGCGCAGTTAAAATCACAGAGCAGTTGATAAAAAAATGATACCATCTTTAAACAGTTTTGATGATTTAGGTCTTTCCGCAAAGGTTATTAATGCGGTGAAATCAGCGGGGTATACAGCTCCGACACCTATTCAAAGTGAAACAATTCCGCATGTCCTTCAAAGAAAAGACGTTTTAGGAATCGCCCAAACGGGAACAGGTAAAACCGCCTCTTTCGTATTGCCTATGCTCACTCTCCTTGAAAAAGGTCGTGCAAGAGCACGAATGCCCCGTACACTCATCTTAGAACCAACAAGAGAAATTGCAGCTCAAGTTGAAGAAAATTTTGATAAATACGGAATAAATCATCGTTTAAATGTTGCTCTTTTGATTGGTGGAGTTTCTTTTGAACTCCAAGATCGCAAACTTGAACGGGGAGCTGATGTTCTTATAGCAACACCAGGGCGCCTTCTTGATCATTGCGAGCGCGGTAAACTGCTCCTGATGGGCGTTGAAATCCTTGTGATTGATGAAGCTGATCGCATGTTGGATATGGGCTTTATTCCTGATATTGAACGCATCTGTAAGCTAACCCCTTTTACGCGTCAAACTTTGTTCTTTTCTGCAACAATGGCGCCAGAAATTACAAAACTAACGAAACAATTTTTACATTCTCCTGTATCTGTTGAAGTTACAAAAGCATCCTCAACAGCTACCACAATTACACAACGGCTTGTCAAATCTGGAAATAAATCATGGGATAAAAGAGCGGTTTTACGAGAGCTTATCCAAAATGAAGGTGCAGAGCTTCAAAATGCAATCATTTTCTGTAATCGAAAGAGAGATATCTCTGAACTTTTTAGATCGCTCATCAAACATAACTTTAATGTAGGGGCACTTCATGGAGATATGGACCAATATTCGCGCATGAACACCCTAGCTGATTTTAAAAATAATAAACTTACACTTCTTGTTGCTTCTGATGTTGCTGCCCGTGGACTCGATATTCCAGCTGTAAGTCATGTATTTAACTATGATGTTCCTACACATGCTGAAGACTATATCCATCGAATTGGTCGTACAGGGCGTGCAAATCGCAGCGGAAAAGCTTTTACAATTGTCACAAAAGCTGATCAAAAATATATCAATGCCATCGAAGAAATGAGTAATGAAAAAATTGAATGGCTCAATGGAGATCTCTCAACTTTAATAGCCGATGATCAAACAGAAGATATTGTTGTAAAGAAAAAATCTTCAAAACCATCAAAGAAAACTGCTCCAAAAGAGACTGTTGCTCACACTAAAAAATCTGTAGAAGAGAATAAAACAGAATATATCAAAAATGCAAATAATAAGGAGAAGCCATCTGAGCAACAACGCTCACGAAAAAATAAGAATTACACGCCCATTGGATTTGGTGATGATATTCCTGCTTTCATGCTTATAAAAACGTGTAAATAAACCCGTTCTTTACTCTCTTTAAGAGTGAAATGAACGAAATACTTTTAAAAAATCCGCTCTTATTTCCTAGAGAGCCTTTCCGTTACCTTTTCACGCCCTAAAAGCTGCAAAATTTTTCCCATTTCAGGTCCATGATCCATGCCCGTAAGTGCCTGACGTAATGGCATAAATAAAGCTTTTCCTTTTCGACCTGTTTTTTCTTTTAATGCTGTTGTCCAAATTTTCCAACTTTCCTCATTCAAAGCACCTTCAGGTAAGAAATCGAGTGATTGGTGCACAAAAGCACGATCCTCTAGTGCTACTGTATCAAAATTCTGTTCATCATGAATGATTTTCCACCAAAAAACAGCTTCATTGACTTTATTAATATTGCTTCTTATCGCGTTCCAGAAATATTCCGCTTTATCTCCCTCAATAGAAAGTTTTTTAAGGCGCATTTTTACTTCCTCATAGGTTAACTCATGGACAAGATGACTATTCAAAGCAAGAAGATCAGCAATATCAAATTTTGCAACGGATATTGACGTATCTTGGAGATTAAAATGCTCTAAAAGCGCAGCTTGATTGGGATAGGGACGCACATTTTGCGATGTCCCAATCAAAACGGCAAGGCATTGAACAGCTATAGATTCAAATCCTTCTTCCCGTAGAGAACGAATAGAAAGATCATTATTACGTTTTGAAAATCCTTTTCCTAAAACTGTCGCCAATAAATTGGTATGAGCAAAAACCGGTAATTCTGCATTAAGAGCTTTAAAAAGAGCAATTTGAGCGCCTGTATTTGTAATATGATCATCCCCACGAATAATATGCGTAATAGCCATATCTACATCATCAACAATAGACGGCAATGTATAAAGATAGGTTCCATCTTCACGAATAAGAACAGGATCTGAAAGAGAAGCTAAATCAATCGTCTGCTTTCCCTTTATTGCATCATTCCAGCAAACTTCTGTTCGCTTTGTGTGTAAAGGATCACTTTCAAAATTAGGAAGAAGAAAACGCCAATGGGGTTTACGACCTTGTGATTCAAAGTTTTTTCTCTCTTCTGTTGTCAACTTCAATGCTGCACGGTCATAAACAGGAGGCAATTTGCGTGAAAGCTGGATTTTACGACGCCGCTCTAATTCCTCTGTTGTCTCATAACAAGGATAAAGAAGGCCACGTTGTTTGAGAATTTCTGCCACTTCATCATATCGATTAAATCGCTTGGATTGGTAATAAATTGCATCTGGTTGAATACCAAGCCATTCAAGGTCAACAGCAATAGCATCGATATATTCTTGTTTAGAACGTTCAATATCTGTATCATCATAGCGTAAAATAAATTCTCCCTTATACGCTTGCGCATAAAGCCAGTTGAAAAGCGCAATACGGATATTGCCAATATGAATATAACCTGTTGGAGAGGGAGCAAAACGAACTTTAACCATAAAATAATACTCAATTTTTATCGCGAAAATGATTGACTATAGGATAGCGACGATCGCGTCCGAAATTTTTGTAACTGATTTTTACACCAGGCGCAGATTGACGCCTTTTATATTCGGCACCATAAAGAAGCTGTTCAACTTTCGCAACAGTTTCTCGTGAATGTCCACGTTTAACAATATCACAAATACTCATGTCATTTTCTACAAGAGATTGTAATATATCATCTAAAATAGGATAAGGCGGAAGAGAATCTTCATCTTTTTGATTTTCCCGCAGCTCTGCAGAGGGTGCTTTTTCTATAATATTGGATGGAATGATCATTCCTTCTGGTCCTCTCAAATTGTGCAAGTGATTTTTATTGCGCCACTCCGCTAATGCATAAACTTGCATTTTATAAATATCTTTAAGAGGATTAAACCCGCCATTCATATCCCCATACAGTGTTGTATATCCCACAGCCATTTCTGACTTATTGCCTGTCGTTACCACCATTGAGCCGAATTTATTTGAAAGCGCCATTAAAAGTGTACCGCGTATACGACTTTGAAGATTTTCCTCTGTGACGTCAGAGGGTAACCCTGAAAAAACAGGTGCCATTGTCTTTAAAAAAGCCTCAACAGGTTGTGCAATCGGTATGATTTCATAACGACATCCCAAAAGATCAGCACATTTTTTGGCATCTTTTAATGATTCTTGCGAAGTATAATGATAGGGCATCATAATGGTGCGAACCCTCTCAGCACCAAGAGCATCCACCGCCATTGCCGTACACAGGGCTGAATCAATTCCTCCTGAAAGACCAAGAATAACATCCTTAAAGCCGTTTTTATTAATGTAATCTTTCAACCCCAAAACACAAGCTTGATAATCAGCCGCTAATCCATTGAGAAGACTTTCATTAGGACCTGAAATACAGTGCCATCCCGTCGTTGTTTTTTGCCAATGGCTTAAAGCAATATGGCTATCAAAGTGTTTCATTTGAAATATCTTTTTGCCTTGTCCATTCAAGGCAAAAGACCCACCATCAAAAACGAGCTCATCTTGACCACCTACTTGATTAGCGTAGATAATTGGCACTCCAGATTGTAGAGCCTGTGTATGAACAACGTCTATACGTTTTAATGTTTTATTACGATAATAAGGAGATCCGTTAAGGACAAGAATAATTTCCGCTCCTTTATCTTTAAGCTCTGTACTAAGAGAGGAATCATTCCAAAGATCCTCACAAATGACTATTCCTAATTTAATTCCATGATAGACAATAGGCTGAGGACGTGGACCTGAAGAAAATAAACGCTTTTCATCAAATTCAGCATAATTAGGTAAATCAAACTTCAAACATTCGGCAATGACTTTCCCTTCATCAAGAACCATGACAGCGTTGTAAATATTACCATTGCGCCTTAATGGAAGACCAATAACAATTCCTGGTCCGCCTACGGTTATCTTTGCTAATTTCTCAACAGTCTCTTCACATGTTTTTGTAAAAGCAGGTTTTAGAACAAGATCTTCCGGCGGATAAGCGCTTATAAAAAGTTCCGTGAATAAAACAAGATCAGCCCCCTCTTCTTTGGCCTTTTGATGCGCCATGACAGCTAAAGAAAAATTTCCCTTAATATCACCGACAATAGGATTCAATTGGGCAATTGATACCCGAAAATCATTTTTCATAAGCCTTTGTATCATTTCATCAGTTTAGCAACCACAACTTTATTCTTCATCATCGGAAACATCATTTTTTAAAATTCTTTTCTGCCATAATGACCTAAAAATATTAAGCAAATTTTTGCCTACCCCCCAGCAGCAATTGCTAACGAGTCAGTCACGCGATTTTTTTTAAGGAGTTCAGCAACAAGAAAAGCCAATTCTAACGCTTGATCTGCATTTAACCGTGGATCACATTGCGTATGATAACGATCAGATAAATCGTCCACAGAAATGGCGTGCGCCCCTCCTGTACATTCAGTAACATCACGACCTGTCATCTCAATATGAATGCCTCCTGGATAAGTTCCTTCTCCACGATGCACTGCAAAAAAATTCTCTACTTCTTTTAAAACATAATCAAAGGGACGCGTCTTATAACCATTGGCAGTAATTGTATTGCCATGCATTGGATCACATGACCATATAACCGCACGCTTCTCGCGTTCAACGGCACGGATGAGTTTAGGCAGATAACGTTCAACTTTATCATAACCAAAGCGCGTAATGAGAGTAAGCCGCCCCAACTCGTTTTCAGGATTTAAAATATCAATTAATTTTAAAAGCTCATCAGACTCAATGGAAGGACCACATTTTAATCCTATAGGATTTTTAATGCCGCGACAATATTCAACGTGAGCATGGTCAATCTGACGCGTACGGTCACCAATCCATAGCATATGACCAGATGTTGCATACCAATTTCCTGAAGTTGAATCAATCCGAGTCAAAGCCTCTTCATAACCAAGCAACAGTGCTTCATGACTGGTATAAAAAGATGTTTCACGCAATGAAGAATGTGTTTTGGATGTAATCCCTATAGAACGCATAAAATCAATTGCTTCAGAAATACGCTCTGCCAATAATTCATAACGTTCCCCCTGCGGACTGTTAGAAACAAAACTCAACATCCATGTGTGAACATTTTCTAAATTAGCATAGCCACCTTGTGAAAAAGCACGCAATAGATTAAGTGTTGCCGCAGATTGGCGATAAGCCATAGACATCCGTTGCGGATCTGGAATACGAGAACCGGCTTCAAATTCAATGCCATTAATAATATCCCCACGATAAGCAGGAAATTCAACCCCCTCTTTTCTTTCTATATCAGAAGAGCGAGGCTTTGCAAATTGACCAGCAATACGACCAATCTTAACAACCGGTTTAGAACTACCAAAGGTTAAAACAATCGCCATTTGCAAAAATACGCGAAAAAAATCACGGATATTATCAGCTTCATGTTCTGCAAAGCTTTCGGCACAATCACCACCTTGTAATAAAAAAGCTTGGCCTTTCGCAACGGCTGCTAATTCATTTTTTAAATCACGTGCTTCACCGGCAAAAACTAAAGGAGGATAGCTTCTCAGTTTTCGCTCAACATCTTCTAACATAGACTTATCCGGATAAGTCGGAACTTGTTTAATTGGCCTTGTTCTCCAAGTGTCAGGCGCCCATTCTTTTATCATTACACTCTCTCTAAAGATTAAGCTTAAAGATTAGCATATCAAAAACTTTTTACCATAATATATGCTGTTTAACTTTCTATTTTCTTCCCATTTTCATATATATAACTTGGTTTATACATTGTTACCAATTCTTCTGCCATCGTTGGATGCACTGCCATCGTCTCGTCAAAGATATCCTTCGTCAGCTTACCCTTGAGAGATATCCCTATAAGCTGTGCCATCTCACCAGCATTTTCCCCTAAAATA
Organism: Bartonella sp. AP11XZML; assembly: GCF_042196445.1. Taxonomy (NCBI): domain Bacteria; kingdom Pseudomonadati; phylum Pseudomonadota; class Alphaproteobacteria; order Hyphomicrobiales; family Bartonellaceae; genus Bartonella; species Bartonella sp. AP11XZML. Next base: position 51,571 of record NZ_JBHIQF010000030.1, on the reverse strand, counting down.
TGAGCGCCCACAACAATACGGCTTTCACCATCAACAATGAGTTTCATAAGCATTTTCTCTGAACTACCAGAAAGAACATTACGCATAGGACGAAAAACTGTACGATAAATTTCAAGACGCTTATAACGCTCTACCGCCTCTTCTTCTGAAAGACCCACCGTTCCAATCTCTGGCTGTGAAAAAACTGCTGTTGTAATTAAATCATAATCAGGTGTTGTGGGAATATTCTCAAATGCTGTCTTAACAAAACACATTGCATCATGAATCGCAACAGGTGTTAATTGAATATGACCTGTTACATCACCAACAGCCCAAATATGGGGGATATTTGTTGTCATTTTCTCATCAACAACAACTGCACCAAATTCATCCACTTGAACACCTGCCCTATCAAGTCTTAAACCCGTTGTATTTGGTACACGCCCCGTAGCCAACATAATCTGATCGGCACTGATTATTTTCCCATTTGATAAAACAACTTCATAACAATTTTCTGCAGCCTGCACTTTAGAAATTGTTATTCCGTAGAGAATAGAAATCCCTTTTTCAATCATTGCATCGCTGAGCAATTGCCGCAAATCATGATCAAAATTACGAAGGATTAAATCACTCCGATGGAGGAGTGTTGTTTTTACACCTAATTCATGAAAAATATTAGCAAATTCAACACCAATATACCCTCCACCAACAATGACTATTGATTTTGGGAGTTGATCAAGGTCAAAAATCTCATTAGAAGTAAGGCAAAATTCACCACCTTCTATGGGAGTATTTTGTGCAAATTTTGCTCCCGTTGCAATCAAAATTTTTTCTGCACTTACCCGCTCACCCGTGGCAGAAAGCTCTAATGTGTGATCATCTATAAAAGTAGCACGACTTTCATAAATATGCACATTGTTATTTTCTAATCCCTTACGATACAGCCCTTCTAACCTTGATATTTCTTTATTTTTAGCTGCAACCAACTTTTCCCAGCTAAAAATTGGATCCGCATATTCCCACCCAAAACCAACACTTTTCTTAAATTCTTTTACATATTGTGAGGCATAAACATAAAGTTTTTTGGGAACGCAACCACGAATAACACAAGTGCCCCCTATACGATATTCCTCTGCTATAGCGACCCGCTTGCCAAGACCTCCAACAAGCCGTGCTGCACGCACTCCACCAGAACCACTTCCAATAACAAATAAATCAAAATCAAAAGAGCCCACGAATTATTCCTTCTTATATAGCTGCAAGAGTAGGCTAAGGTCTTTTATTATCAAATGAAAGTCTTTTTTTCTTTTGAAGAAGCCTTTTTTATAAAGCAGTATTCTAAAAAGACCTACTCTCATTAAAATATTAAAAACGGCGGGAAAACCGCCGCTATTAAAAAAATCAGAAATTGCCCATTGTTGTCATGATATCGATCAAGCTATTTTTTATTTTCTGAAGATTCTGATTTTATTGGCATATTTGTAGGCATAGTAGAATTATTCAAATTAAGTGTTTCAGACATCTCTTTTTTCACATTTTCTATAAGATCCCGCATAAGAGCAGTACGCCATATATCAAATGCTGAATAAGAATCACGTGCAATATTGGGGACTTCTGTCAAAAACTTTTTACCGGTATCAGAATTATAAAATGTTGTTATCGCATCAAGCTCTTTTTGAGTAAAATATTTTGCATATACATGAGCAATCTCTTTTTCTAGATCAGAGCGCCTTTTAATTAAAGCAAGCGCCTGCTTATCAACAATATCAGAAATAGCTGTTGCTAAATTCGGATCATCGCTGATCAGTTCATTTTTGAAATCATGGACCGCATTTGGTAAAAAACTATCAAATTGATCCGTTGCATGAATAGCTCTGATTGCCTTTCGCGCTGAATCCAAATGTTGATCACTCACACCTTGTGCATAAACCGTTCCAACATTTACAAAAAAAATAGCAATTACACCAAAATATACGACAAAACGCTGAAAAGAAAATATTATTTTCATTTAATGATTACCCCGATAGCTAATTATAATTTTAATTCGTTATTCTACCTAAAATCTTTAAGACCCTTTATTTACTGTGCTAACATATCATCATGTAAATGCCTTTTCTAAAAATCAAACGGTTCTAAAACTTTTATTTGACCATCAGCCATAGCGACAATTGCACGTGAAGCCAACCCCAAAAAAAGGCCATGCTCAACAACACCAGGAATAGCAAGAAGTGCATCCGATAATGGTTTTGGTTGCAAAATGCAGCCCCAAAATGCATCAAGAATAAAATGGCCACCATCTGTTTCAAAAGGATCTTTTCCATTCATTCGCAATGAAATTTTCCCAGAAAGCCCTAAATCATCAGCGACTTTTTCAATGGCTCTACATGTTGTGTGGATACCAAATGGATTAACTTCAATTGGTAGTGCAAAAGCACCAAGTCTTTTTACCACCTTTGTTTCATCCGCAATGACAAGCATTGCACGAGATGCCGATGCTACAATTTTTTCATACAACAATGCTCCCCCTCCCCCTTTAATGAGCATCATCTCAGGACCAATTTCATCTGCTCCGTCAATATCAAGGTCCAGCTCAGGTATTTGTTCTAAAGTGCTAACAGGCACTCCAAACTTATGACAGAGTTGTTCAGAATATCTTGAAGTAGCAACACCAGTCACACGCAAACCATCCGCAACACGCTCACCTAGAAGATGAATAAATTCATTGACTGTCGAACCAGATCCGATACCAAGCCGCATACCATCTTCAACAAACTCAAGCGCTTTAATAGCTGCCATTTTTTTTAACTGCTGAACATTCATGAATGACTTTGCCTTCTATCCGTATAAGCAGCATTTATCACCCCTATTACCACCGATAATAATGATAATAAAAGATAACCTCTTGACGCAATCTATTTAAATTTACCATCATCTTTTGCTTGAAGAGATGTTACCCGTTATAGAAATATATGATAAGAATAAAATAGAATAATCAACAATTATCTTTTTTATTTCTTTGAGAAGATTTGTTAGCATTTTTTTCATTCAATAAGAATTTTTGATTTATCTTGTGCTATCAATAGGATGCACAAAGATGCACATATCAATTTTTTTGAAAAAATTAAAATGATCAGATATAAAAAATCATCTATTTCTAGAAAACTGTAGATTATTATCTCGTTTCAATGACGTTGATAAAATTACCAATCTAAATACCGTAAAATATTATGAGAAAAGTCTTCTGTTATTTTTTGTTTTGTCATTATCCAAATGTGAAGCAAAATATGACCGATTATATGTTTTTATGAATGCTGTCTGTGCATATTCCATGGTCTATGAAACCCTAGAGAAGACCAAATAATATCTCCACCTTTGGTCATCATAACGCTTCCTCGTGATAACAATTGTTGAGGCATAAATACTATTTTTGCCTTCTTGTAACAAGTTGGATTATGCATCACAAATGTCTGAATGAGAATATCTGCCTCTACACATTGATCTGTTTCTCTCTGTAAAACGATCACTTTTAATCCATTATCCAATAAAGATGTACATACATGATAATCACAAATAAATTGTCCGTGTAACGAAGGACCATATTTTGTTGGTTTAATCGTTTCATTCACACGAAATGACTTTTTCCATATGGATGTCGTGAACTTAGAAATATGGTAACGATCAATATATAATTTTTTATCATGAATAACGCCCACGAGGCGCATATTATCTGCTATAATCAGTTGTACAGGTGAATGCAATACACAAATAGAAATACCTGCCAAAATAAACAAACTAAAAAAGAGCCGGATGGGTGTTTTGCAAAAAGTCAGTCCAACCAAGCCTATGCTCAATAAAACTAACGCTGATAACGGCATAAAACCAGGATTCAAATCAGGAGAAATAGCCTTGATAGCATGTGCAATCTTTATTACAAGATCAACTCCAAAACCCATAATTTGAAGAGGAAGCCATTCGAATCCTCCTAACATTGCAAGAACTGCGATTAATCCAAAGGGAATGACAAAAATTGAGATGACAGGCAAAGCAAAAGCATTACTAATAATGCTCAAAGATGCCATATTAGAAAAATGATAAGCAGCATAAATTCCACTTGCACTCCCTGCAACAAAGGAAGAAGCACATGTTGAAAGCATCGATGAGAAAACAAAATTTATCACTCCTCCTCCAACATAAGAGGGTGTTGTTTTTCTTTTACGAAAAAATGATCTTCCACTCCACCAATCAAAAAAAGCGATCAAAGCAGCAGTCGCAGAAAAGGACATTTGAAAGCTAGGACCTAATATTTCATGGGGTGTCATCGCTAGAGTTATCAACCCTGCAATGGAGAAATTACGCATTGTTATAGCAGAGCGATTACACAATATAGCAACCAACATAACAGCAATCATCACAAAACTTCTTTGCGCTGATATTGCTAAGCCCGACAATAACAAATAAAAAGCTGTTATCATAAAAGCAACGATAGCAGCAAATTTTTTACTGGAATAATAGGAAGAAAAAACTGGAAAAAATGCTAAAAAACTACGGATACTCAAAAGAACTATGCCGCTTAACAACGCCATATGTAAACCTGATATTGATAAAATATGGGCTAATCCAGCTGTACGTAATGCTTCATTTGTCTCATTTGAAATACCAGCACGCTGCCCTGTTATGAGGGCAGCTGCAACACTCCCCTTTTCTCCTTCAAGGGCTATATGGATTCTTTGTGTCATCTTCGTGCGTAAATTTTCAATTTTCTGTAGAATGATAGCGAATATTCCATCAGGCTGCGAAACGAATATTTTTCTTGGTTTTTCTAAATAAACGCCTTGTGCTCCAATTCTTTTAAAATAATTATGAAAACTAAAATCGTAGCCTCCTGGACGCACAGGCCCAGAGAATGCACGAATCTTAACTTTTCCATGCAGTCCATCACCAATCGCTAAGCCAGATGGCAAATATCTTGCCGATAAACGAACACGATGAAGACTATGGCGTAATACAGGATTTTCTGTATTCAAAATCTCCAAAACTAAACGAAATCCTCCTTTGGCACCTGACTCAATAGAAACAATTCTTCCCGTCAATGTAGTGACAATGTCACTGCTTAGCATGGGTGTTGCAATACGCCACGTTTCTATTTTTGCCGCTAAAGCACCCAATATAATACAAAACAGAAACCCCACGGGAATCCATATTTTTCGATAAAAACGTGCAATATAGAATATTCCCAGAAAAATACTGACCAACGCCCCCAATTGTCCCCAACTTGGTTCCCACTCTAAATGAAAATAGAAAATGATTCCTAGGGCAAAAAAAACTAAAATCAGCGAAAAAAGGATACCAAAAGAAACTTCTTTATTAATACAATCTTCTAACCATTTGCGAAAAAAAATGATTACTTCTTTTAAGAGTGTCAATAAAAAAAGTTTTTGTTGATTATAGCTACCGTTCTTTGCATCATCATACCTAGAAAAAACACTCTGCCCTATCTGACATGGCTTTTTTCTTTCTGTAACAGATTTTTCGGATAAACCCTCTTTACTTTTATAAAACATCAGTCCCCCACTTTAACTCGCAATACGGCTATTGCACGCCCCATCACTTATGCTAACATGACTTTTCTATAAAATTCCATAAGTAATATCTTAGTTTAAAGGAAAATATTCGTGTCTGTTATTACTCGTTTTGCCCCTTCACCCACTGGCTTCCTTCACATTGGTGGTGCTCGTACTGCTCTTTTTAATTGGCTTTATGCAAAACATACCGGTGGAAAAATGCTTTTACGAATTGAAGATACAGACCGAGAGCGTTCAACAGAAGCAGCTGTAAAGGCTATTATAGATGGCTTGCACTGGATGGGTCTTAGTTATGATGGCGCCCCTATTTCGCAATTCGAACGTGCAGAACGTCACCGCCAAATCGCTGAACAGTTGGTCAAGAATGGCAAAGCATATTATTGTTATGCTTCACCTGAGGAGTTAGCTGAAATGCGTGAAAAAGCCCGTACAGAAAGGCGCCCACCCCGTTATGATGGACGTTGGCGGGACCGTGACAGTTCTGAAGCTCCTAAAGGTGTTAAGCCTGTTATTCGCATCAAAGCCCCTCAAGATGGAGAAACGGTTGTACATGATCGTGTTCAAGGTGATGTCCGTTTTCCCAATAAAGATCTCGATGACTTCATTATTTTGCGTTCTGATGGTTCGCCTACCTATATGCATGCTGTTGTCGTTGATGATCATGATATGGGCATCACACATATTATACGTGGTGACGATCATCTTACCAACGCAGCCCGACAAACGATTATCTTTAAAGCAATGGGATGGGACATTCCTGTTATGGCCCATATTCCTCTTATCCATGGTGAAAACGGTGCAAAATTATCAAAGCGACATGGTGCGCTCGGTGTTGATGCCTACCGAACAATGGGATATCTTCCTGCTGCTTTGCGCAATTACCTTGTCCGTTTAGGTTGGAGTCATGGTGATGACGAACTGATGTCACTTAAAGATATGATTTCTTGGTTTGATATTGAGGATATTAACAAAGGTGCTGCTCGTTTTGATCTCAAAAAGCTCGATTCCATCAACGGACACTATATGCGTATGAGTAATGATCAAGAACTTTTTGATGCCGCTCTTAATGTTCTACCAGAAACCGATAGGGGAGCACAAATTATTGAAAAACTTGATGAAAAACGCCGTGTTCAATTTTTAAAAGCAATCCCGCATTTGAAAGAACGTTCAAAAACACTGTGCGAACTGATTGACAATGCCTCCTTCATTTTTACGCAACGACCTTTACAACTTGATGAAAAAGCTCAAATGCTCTTAGATAAAAATGGACGAACCATTTTAAACGATCTTTATCTTGCTCTGAAAGCTTGCCCCTCTTGGGATACAAAAACTCTAGATGAAACACTTCGCTCTTTTGTCCAAACACAGAATCTCAAATTTGGATCTATCGCCCAACCACTTCGCGCAGCTCTTACAGGATGTGCAACATCACCAGGTGTTTTGGATGTTCTTATTTTATTAGGACGCGATGAATCCCTTCATCGCATCAAGGACCAACTTATCACAACAATATGCCCATGATGTGCACTGAGTATATTTCCTCAAATAAGGATCTATACAGATATCTCAACGCGCCTTAAAAGAGTTTTTTATGTTATATCATTGAAATACATTTCTTATTGAGTAATAATGATCAATAAGGAAATATTTTTAGATTGCATGTACTCACTTTTAGAGGCAATCTACCCTTAATATAAGTAAGAAAAGCTTCAGTTATACATCCCCCACTCTGATGAAGCAGAGTCTTAATTTTTAGAAGTGAAGGATCTGAAAGGAATACCGAATGTCTGAGAATAACGCATATATTATTGTGAATGATAAAAAAGTAGAGCTTCCCTTGCGTAAAGGCACGAGTGGACCTGAAGTCATTGAAATTGCTTCTCTCTATAAAAAAACCGATATTTTTACTTATGATCCTGGTTTTACTTCAACAGCTTCTTGTGAATCAAAAATTACTTATATCGATGGTGATAAAGGCATATTGCTTTATCGTGGTTATCCTATTGATCAATTGGCTGAAAAAGGAGACTTTCTCGAAAGTTGTTATCTTTTACTTTATGGTGAACTCCCAACACAGCAAGAAAAAAATGAATTTGATCGATGTATTATGCAGCATACCATGGTCCACGAACAATTTGCACGCTTCTTCCATGGCTTCCGTCGTGATTCTCATCCTATGGCCGTCATGGTTGCCTGCCTTGGCGCTATGTCTGCGTTCTATCACGACTCTATTGATATTACAGATCCTCACCAGAGAATGATTGCTTCTGTTCGTCTTATCTCAAAAGTTCCAACGCTTGCTGCTATGGCCTATAAATACAGTATTGGACAAGCATTTGTTTATCCACGTAATGATCTTAGTTATGCTGCAAATTTCCTCCATATGTGCTTTGCTGTTCCTTGTGAAGAATATAAAACAAACCCTGTGCTTGCTCGGGCGATGGATCAAATATTTACCCTTCATGCAGATCATGAACAAAATGCTTCTACATCTACGGTACGTCTTGCTGGATCCTCAGGTGCTAATCCGTTTGCCTGTATTGCAGCAGGAGTTGCATGCCTTTGGGGACCAGCACATGGTGGTGCCAATGAAGCATGTCTAAAAATGCTACAAGAAATAGGTTCTATTAAAAGAATTCCTGAATTTATTGCACGTGCAAAAGATAAAAATGATCCTTTCCGCCTTATGGGCTTTGGGCACCGTGTCTATAAAAATTATGATCCACGTGCAAAAATCATGCAAAAAACCTGTCATAAAGTTTTAAAAGAACTCAACATTCAAGATGACCCTCTTCTTGATATTGCAATAGAGCTTGAAAAAATTGCCTTAAGTGATGAATATTTTATTGAGAAAAAGCTTTATCCCAATGTTGATTTCTATTCCGGCATTACATTAAAAGCTCTAGGTTTTCCAACTGAAATGTTTACTGTCCTTTTTGCATTGGCGCGCAGTGTCGGGTGGGTGGCACAATGGAAAGAAATGATTGAAGACCCTGCACAAAAAATTGGTCGTCCTCGACAACTCTACACAGGCTATGCTATGCGTGACTATGTTCCTATAGATGAACGTACAAATTAAAAAAAGAGATCAATAAAGCTTCAATTTACTGAAGCTTTATTGAGAGTAATCAAAAAACATCCTTTAAGAATTTTTATAAAACGTGATTTTAAAACTCTTTCTACAGAGATAACATCATCATAAAAATTTACTAAAAAATTCTAAGTTTTAGCTCTGTAAAGAAATTGAGAATACTCTTCTGCAAATTAGCCAAACATTTAGCAAAAAGAAATTGAAAATTTTACCTTATAATCCTCATTATCTTTAATGGAAATGTATTCCCTATCATTCCCCCATGTTTAAAAGCCTTATTACATATTAAAATCTAGCAATGTCAGAATTTTTCTTTCTATCTTCTTCAGATAAAATTGCAAAAAGCTTACATTAAGTGCTTCTCTAATTAGAATAAAAACACTTTTACATTTTGTCCTGTTAAAAGCTGAAATTTTCTTTGTATTTAAGTTGATAGTTTTTCTTTTAAAGATAAATTATTGATTTTTAAATAAAATTATTAAAAATTACCCTATAATCAATAAGAGGTGACTTTCTTTCCTGTATTTTTTATTCCCATACTTGATAAAAAGAAATTATTTTTTTGATAATGATATTCAGCATAATGATAGCAAAATGAACATAGATAAATTTTTTACATTGCTCCAAAAGAGCTTACAGATTATAAAAATTCATGATGGTTTCATATTTGCCAGCTTATCTAATAGGAGAACATAATGAAATTATTAGCAGGAGCTCTTATAATAAGCGCGACACTGTTTACCCTATCGGCCAATTCTCAAACGCTGAAAATTGCAAGCGATTCTTCTTATCCGCCATTTAGTTATATTGACTCAAATAACAAACTGCAAGGGTTTGATATTGATATATCTTATGCGCTTTGTAAAAAAATGAATGTTGAATGTACTATTGTCACACAAGACTTTGAGGGGATGATTCCCGGTCTTCTTGCCAAAAAATATGATGCTATCGTTTCTTCCCTCTCTCCTACAAAAGAGCGCTTACAAAAAATTGATTTTACAGATCCTTACTACAATACAGCACTCGCTGTTATCGTTACCAAAAATTCGGAAATTAAAGAAATCTCAACACAAGCCTTTAGAGGTAAAAACCTTGGTGTACAATCAAGTACAACACAAGCTGCATATGCGGAAGATCATTATGCCTCTGAAGGAGTTAATATCAAACTTTATCCTACAGCAACAGAAGTTAATCGTGATCTTTTAAGCCATCGGCTTGATATCATCATCTTTGATAAATTAAAAGCATTAAATTGGCTTGAAAATGAAGGAAAAGACTGCTGTCTCCTCTTGGGAACTCTAGAAGAAACAAATTTTCCTATTGCAATTGCACTCCGTCAAAATAATAATGATCTTAAAAACAGTTTTAATAAAGCAATAGAAGAAATCCGCGCCGATGGAACCTATGAGAAAATTATGAGAAAATATTTTACTTTCGATATCAATTAGATAGCACTATGAATTAAAACTCAATCTGTATATTTAAGAGGTATCTTTAACTCTTTATTGGACATGCAGGTATAATTGGAAATTCGGCATTTTTATAAGAAAATTTACATTTATCAAAATAACTTTTAATTGCTCCTTGAGATCTAAACATTTTGTAGAATCTAATGACAACAATAAGGTTGTATTTTTATCGTATCAAAATCTAATTTTTTCTTTATGTTCAAATTGAATAGCCTTATTTTCAAAAAAAATCTCAGTTTTGACTCATGAAATGATTCAAATCAATCATTTCGTGAAAATTAAGCTATCATACAAGCAATAAAATATTTATTCTTTTTTTATCAATAATGCCCAACATAATGATCTAAAATAAACATCAATAAATTTTTGAATTGCTCCCAAAAAGCTTACAGATTATAAAAACATAATGATTTCATATTGCCCGCTTATCCAATAGGAGAACATCATGAAACTATTAGCAGGAGCTCTTATAATAAGCGCCGTACTATTCACCCAATTGGCTGATGCGAAAACATTAAAAATTGCGAGTGAAGGCACCTATCCTCCCTTCAGTTATATTGACTCAAATAATAAATTGCAGGGACTTGATATTGATATATCTTATGCACTTTGTAAAAAAATGAATGTTGAGTGTACTATTGTTACACAAGACTTCGAGGGAATGATCCCTGGACTTATTGCAAAAAAATATGATGCTATCATTGCTTCCCTCTCTCTCACACAAGAGCGCTTACAAAAAATTGACTTTACAGATCCTTACTACGATACAGCACTGGCTGTTATTGTTACCAAAGCTTCGGGAATTAAAGAAATCTCGACAAAAGACTTTAGAGGTAAAAATCTTGGTGTGCAATCAAATACAACACAAGCTTTCTATGCAGAAGATCATTTTGCCTCTGGAGAGGTGAAAATAAAACTCTATCCTTCCACAATAGAAGTGAATCGTGATCTTTTAAATCATCGACTTGATGTGATTATTGTTGATAAATTACAAGCATTAAATTGGCTTAAAAATGAAGGAAAAGATTGTTGTCTCCTCTTGGGAACTCTAGAAGAAACAAGATTTCCTGTTGCAATTGCAGTCCGTCAAAATAATAATGATCTTAAAAATAAGTTCAATGAAGCAATAAAAGAAATCCGTTTGGATGGAACTTATGAAAAAATTATGAGAAAATATTTTACAAGTGATGTTTATTAAATATCAATATGATATTTTAATGAAACCCGTTGGTTATTGCTAAAAAATATTATCTAACTCTTTCATGAGGAATACAAGAATGATTGAAAATTTAGCATTGCTATCATTTAGCAATGGTGGATGGGGAGCGGTTATACTTTCCAGTGCAGGAATGACTTTGTCATTGGCATTATGTTGTGGACTTCTAGGATTTCCTCTAGGACTTCTCAATGCAGTAATGATTCGATCCAATATTAAGATAGCTAAAGCTCTAGCACGTCTCTTTTCAACGGTGTTTCGTGGATTACCAGAGCTTTTAACTTTGTTTTTAGTTTACTACGGATTACAAAGCCTTATTCAAAATTTATTTGACTATTTTAATTTTGAAATCATGTTCAGTATCAATGCTTTTGTTGCTGGTGTTCTTGCTCTTAGTATGGTTCTTGCAGCTTTTTCTTGTGAAGTTTGGCTTGGAGCATTTAATATTTTTGATAAAGGTCAATATGAAGCGGCTAAAGCTTTAGGCCTTTCACGAACAACCACATTTTTTCGTATTGTCTTCCCTCAACTCATCCGAAATGCCTTGCCAGGACTTTCTAATAATTGGCTTACTTTACTGAAAGATACATCCCTTGTTTCTACAATCGCGCTTGTTGACCTCATGCGACAAACGAATTTAGCTGTCGCGGCTACCAATAAACCCATGCTATTTTATTTTGTAGCATGCTTACTCTATTTGTTATTTTCAGCGGTTTTTACTGCAATCTTACGCCATTTGGAAACATACACTCAAATAGGCTATAAAAAGGTGCTAAGTCAATGATTCCTGAGTGGCTTTATTTTCTTTTTAATCCTGATCTTTTAAGTCATTATGGACCCAAATTTATTAATGGCTTTATTGTTACTGTTGAACTTGTTTCTATTTCTTGTTCTCTAGGCCTTTTTCTTGGTATGATTATCGCTTTTGCACGTCTATCAGAGAATACATTTTTACAATATTTTGCAAATGCTTATGTCTATTTTTTCCGTGGCTCTCCTTTATTAGCTCAACTCTTTCTTTTTTATTATGGGCTTGGTTCAATGAACAGTTTTTGGCAACAAGTGGGGCTATGGTGGTTTTTTCAAAACGCGTGGTATTGTTGTCTTTTTATTTTTACACTCAATTCTGCTGCCTATCAATCTGAGATCTTTAAAGGAAGTTTTCTATCCGTAACAACTGGACAACGCGAAGCATCAAAAGCTTTAGGTTTAAGCAACTCTGTCACATTTTTTAGAGTTATTCTTCCACAAGCAATGATTGTAGCATTACGCCCCTTAGGAAATGAGTTGATTTTAATGATTAAATCCAGTGCTGTTGCCTCACTTATTACTGTTTATGATTTAATGGGGGTTGCTAAACTCGCTTATTCACGGACTTTCGATTTTCAAGTTTACGTTTGGGCTGCTCTTATCTATCTCTTTATCGTTGAACTCATTCATCGTTTTATTGTTTTTATCGAGCAGCGCCTCACTCGATATTTACGGTAAATAAAATGATCATAAAAAACTTTACCAAACCAAAATGTTGAATTAATCAAGTTCTTCATCAATGAAAGAATAAAATAAGATGAATTTGAAAAATAATAAATCGATCTCTCCCAGTAAAAACCCTGTGATCTCTATCCAAAATCTAAATAAATGGTATGGAAACTTTCAGGTCCTACATGATATCAACTTTAATGTTCAAGCTGGTGAACATATCGTTATTTGTGGACCATCCGGATCAGGAAAATCAACGTTAATTCGTTGTATTAATCAATTAGAACAAGCACAAAAAGGTTCAATCTGTATCCATAACGTTGATATCCATACTGCACCTATACAACAGCAAAAAAATGTTCTTCGTAAGATAGGAATGGTCTTTCAGAACTTTAATTTATTTCCCCACATGAGCGTTATACAAAATTGTATTTTAGCACCTATGACCGTTCAAGGGCTTTCCAAACAACAAGCACAGGAACGGGCAATTCGTTACTTAACGCATGTTGGTATTGAAAAACACTGTGAAAAATATCCTTTACAACTTTCTGGTGGGCAACAACAACGTGTTGCGATTGCCCGTGCACTTTGTATGGAACCCGAAGTCATGCTTTTTGATGAACCAACCTCTGCTCTTGATCCAGAAAGTGTGGGAGAAGTTTTGGAAGTGATGGCTCGATTAGCCGATACAGGGATCACAATGCTTTGTGTTACCCATGAAATGGGCTTCGCACGTAAAGTCTCAGAAAGAATACTCTTTCTAGAAAATGGAAAAATTGTTGAAGATGCAGCCTCTGAAAAATTTTTTACCAATCCTAAAAGCCAACGTGCTTGTAATTTTCTTGCTAAAATTAAATATTAATCATTAAAATATTGCTTTATTTATACAATTTTATTCCTGCTTTTTAAAAGAGTGATAATTGTTTGTGCGCCAACAACCCCCGATGGTACTTCAGTTTTCATTTTCTGTTCTACCATCTCAAAGGAATCAAGTTGTGCCTGTCGCAATAAAGGATTAGCCAAAAGTTGTTCTACCTGTCTTGCTAACATGCCAGGACGGATTAATTCATTCAAATATTCCGAAACAATAGGCTTATCAGCAATAATATTTGGAAGAGCAGCACTCCATAACATCATTTTAGGAAAAATAAATAATTTAGAAAAGAAATCAAGTTTATAGCAAAGAACCATAGGAACTTTTGCTAAGGCTAATTCAAGTGAAACAGTTCCATGTGCAGCAAGAGCAACATCTGCTTGTGCAAAAGCACGCCATTTTTCATCTTCACCAACTACAATTTCTATCTTGCTTTTCCAGCCCTGCACAAAGTCCCGGATTCTATCTACCAAATGAGGTAAGGTTGGTAAAATAATACGTAAATGAGGAATACGTTGTACAAGAATCTCTACTGTTTCTCGAAAAATAGGCATTAAGGAACGAATTTCTGAATTGCGTGATCCTGGCAAAATAACTAATGCAGGCGATAATGTTTGTGTATCGATCAAATTTCTTTGTTCTAATTGGCTTTTTTTTTCTGACTGAACTCTCAAAAGGGGAGGATATGTCAAAAGACGATGTCCAACATAAGTCGTGGCAGGGCCTCCCAAATCTTGCATAATCTTTTCTTCAAAAGGAAAAACCGCTAAAACATGATCAACAAATCCACACATAGCTTTTGCACGCTCTGGCCTCCATGCCCAAACGGTTGGTGCAATATATTTAATGATAGGAATAGAAGGCGCTAAAGCACGTACCTTTTTTGCAATACGATGCGTGAAATCAGGACTATCAATAATAATTAAACAATCAGGTTGTTCTTGTGCAATAAATTTGGATAAATTGCGAATATGTAGCAACAACAATGGTAGTTTTTTCAACACCTCCTTTAAACCTATTAAAGCAATATCATGGGAATCAAAAAAGCTTTTTAAGCCTAATGCCTTTAAATGGCTCCCCCCAACACCAATCAAATGAATATTGCATCCTATCTGTTGTGATAAACAAGAAATTAGATCGGCCCCAAGTAAATCACCAGATTCCTCACCTGAAACCACTGCAATCTTTAAGAAACAATTATTCATGACCAAACTTTTCAAATGTCTCTATAAATAAAGAATATTTGTTGGCTTTTTCTATTGTTGTTTTCACTGATAATATTAGACTTCTATTTGCCTCCACCGCAACACCAGATAAACCACTCTTTGCAATATTCATTATTGTCGCGGGCCCAATTGATGGCAAATCAACGCGATTATCCTGTTGTGGTTTTGCGCATTTTACAAGAATGCCACCTTTAAGGGGAATTTGCCCTCTTTCTCGCATTTCACAAATACGCCACAACATATTATCAGTTCCCTCAGCGCCCTCTAGAGCAACCACCCTTCCTTGGACAACGACAACGGCTTGCCCGATATCTAATTGACCTAAAAGCTTTGCTGCTTCTACTGCTAAAAAAATATCTTTTTTCTCTTTTGGAGTAGCGCGCCGTACTGTTAAATTAAATTCTATAGGAGCTAAAAGATCTGGGACTATTTCGTGAGCACCAATAACACAAAAACCGTGTGCTTCAATAACCCGTATAAAAGCTTTTAATAACGCATCGTCTCCCCTCTTCAAAGCTCCGATTAACTTAGGAAGAGCTAAAAATGTTGTCCAGTCCAGTCGCAATTGTTTAAGAAGTGGACGCTTTTTCACACCACCTGCCAAAACAACATTATATACACCAGCCTCTTTTAAAATTTTAACGAGTCGTGCTAACTCTACAATTGATAGCTCGCAATGCTCATAGCGATAAAGAACAGAATCTGCCTCACCATGCAAAAGCACAAGAAAAGGATTTTCTCCATTCTTCTCAAGAGTCTGCGCAACAGTAATCGGTAGAACACCATTTCCTGCTATAATAGCAGTACGGCCGGAAAGAAAACTTCTGGCTCCCCAAATAGGCATTTTTAATCCTTATGTTCTTTTATTCTAACACCTTCAAATTTTGGTGTGCAATAAAAACGCTTTCCTTCTTCTTTAATAAAATTAACAACTTCAGAAACAGACTGAGAAGAAGAATAGAAAGAAGCAACATCACTGACACGCTCTTTAAATGGTTTGCTATGATCAAAAAGCATAGCAACCGCATGACGGAGTGCATGAATATCTTGACGCTCAAGTCCTGCACGCTTCATGCCAATAATATTGAGTCCAGCAAGTTTTGCCTGCACACCAACAGCTGTTCCATAAGGTATCAGATCACCAACCAGTGCAGATACGCCGCCGATAAATGCATGATGTCCAACACGAACAAATTGATGAACAGCAGCACCACCACCAATAATCACATAATCACCAATAGTAACATGACCAGCAATCATTGCGTTATTGGCAAATGTTACATGATTGCCTACATAACAATCGTGAGCGATATGCGCATAACAAAAAAATTGGCAATTATCACCAACAACTGTCATTCCTACACTCGAATCGGAACCCCTATGCATTGTTACACCTTCACGAATCGTACAATTCTTACCAATAAAAAGAGTTGTAGCCCCTCCTTTATGTTTATTATTTTGCGGATCTGCCCCCAAAACGGCATGAGAAAATACTTTACTCTTGGCTCCTAACGTTGTCTTTCCCATTATTACAACATGACTTGTCAAACTACATTCATCACCAATAACAGCCTCTGAACTAATATGGCAAAATGGTCCAACGCGTACATTCTCACCAAGCTGCGCTCCCTTCTCCACAAGAGCAGTTGGATGGATTTTCGTACCGGACATTTTTTAATTCCCATCAAATATCGTTTATGCTTCTTCGACAATCATCGCAGCAATTTCTGCTTCAGCGACGCGAACATCTTCTACTTTTGCAACACATGAAAAACGTCTCATACCAGATCTTTTTTTCAAAAGCTGAACATGGATTTTTAGCTGATCACCAGGCATAACCGGCTTACGAAATTTCGCATTATCAACCGTCATAAGGTAAACTAAATTTGTTTGCTTATTGCCTAAATTTAAAAGTGCTATTGCTCCTGCCGTTTGTGCCATAGCTTCTAAAATCAAAACTCCAGGCATAACAGGCTTTGAGGGAAAATGTCCCATAAAATGTGGCTCGTTAATCGTTATATTTTTAATACCAATCGCTTCTTGTTCACCATCAATATCAACGATACGATCAATTAATAAAAATGGATAACGGTGCGGTAATATTGATAATAGTTTTTCAATATCGACAGCCTCTAAGTTTTTAGTTTTTTCACTGCTGATCATATCAGCGTTTCTCCTTTTTAACTTTTCCCATACTGCGCAATGCCGCTACTTCACGAAACCATTGTTTAAATGGTCGCGCTGGACTACCTCCCCATTTTTCGCCATCCGGAATGTCATTCATAACACCACTACGAGCAGCAATCTGAACAGATTTACCTATTATGATGTGATCAGCTACTCCCACACTTCCGCCAAGCTGAGACATATCCCCTATAGATGTACTTCCCGCAATGCCACATTGAGCGGCAATAAGACAATAGCGGCCAATTTTTACATTGTGGGCAATTTGTACAAGATTATCAATCTTGCTTCCTTCACCAATAACAGTATCTTGAAATGTTCCACGATCAATTGTCGTGTTCGCACCAACTTCTACACCATCCTCAATAATAACGCGACCAAGCTGTGGAATTTTCTCGATTCCAGAAACGCCCCCAACATAACCAAAACCATCTTGCCCAATGCAAACACCAGGATAAAGCTGAACCTTATCACCTATTATAGAACACTGAACTGTTACCTTAGGAGCAATATAGCAGTCACATCCAATACGGCAATTTTCACCGATAACAGCTGTGGATGAAATAAGAGTTCCTGCACCAATCTCAACATTTTTACCAATAACAGCTCCCGCTTCAATACACACATCATGTGCCAACTTAGCCGTTGGATGAATATGCGCATGCGATGAAATCCCCTTCTGCCCCAACCAAGGCATTGGCTTGACAGAATCTGGAAACAAAATACGACCAATCTGAGCAAAGTCACGCTGTGGTGTGGATGTCACCAAAATTGCCATAGTTTCGGGAACTTTAAAAACAATCTCATTCGTACACAAAACAGCAACAGCAGAACTGTCCAGTAAAGCATCAGAAAACTTCCGATGCTCTACAAAAACAAGCGAACCTTCCACAGCACTCTCAAGTGAAGAAAGAGTATTGATAACTTTATGAGAAAACTCTGGATTAAGAAGCTTTGCACCCGTCAACTCAGCAGCATTTGCAACTGTCAATCGTCGGGACGGCGTAAAAAAAAATGTATCCGCCATCAAAACACTTTCTCTCCCAGCTTAAGCTATTCTCTTCAAGTTTTTCCTTCTTAAAATCGCTCAAATCAGAACTTCGTAGAAATACCAAAGTTCAATTGTTGCAAACGATCACCTTCCTGCTTCGTTATTGGCCAAGCATAATCAAAACGCAAAGGACCAAACGGAGAATCCCACATCAAACTCACACCTGCAGATGAACGCCAAGCACTTTTGGTATTGGTAACAGACGGTTCACCCTTAAAAACGGCTTTATAATTATTGCCATAAAGCGTGGCAATATCCGCAAATAAAGCACCGCGCAACCCAAATCCTTCAGGCACGACAGGGATAGGGAACTGTACTTCAGCAGTCGCATTCATATATGTCGTTCCCCCCAAGAAATAAACCTCACCCTTACTGGAAACCTGACGCGGACCTATTCCATTATATTTGAACCCTCGAATCATATCAGAATTTACTTTAAACATATCGAAAATACGAACACCATCTCGGCCCATTCCGTGGATATAACCACCCCCAAAGGAAAGCAAACCAACGATATCCTTCTGGTCAGAAAGAGTCTTGTACATCATCGCCTTACCCGTGGTCTTCAAGAACTTTGCACTCCCACCAAGCCCTGCATATTCCTGAAGCAGATGCACGTACCACCCATCATGGGGGGATCTCATATCATCAATCGTATTATAGGTGAAACCATAACTAATTGATGAACGTTTCCAAGGGCTGTGTTTTGCAGCTTGAACAATCGCACCAGAATATTTCCCATATAATTCTATTATGTCACTCTCTTTGTCAAAATCATACTCTCCGCCAAAATCATATTCTTCCTGCACATAAGAATAAGCTACATTAGCAGATAATTGATTATTAATAGGTAACGAAAACCGCAGCGATCCACCTGTCTGCCGTACATCATAGGCTTTATCAGCACGATAAGTACTACGAAAAACATCAACACCAGCAGATAAACGATACCCTAAGAAATAAGGATCAACAAATGATAAATTATAATTACGAGATTTTTCTTGCCCCGCACCTAACCCTAAACGAACATATTGACCACGTCCCCCAAGATTACGTTCAGTAACAGAAACTTCAAGTGACATACCAGGACTTGTTCCCCCTGTTGTATACCCTCCAGAAAGAGAGAGATCTCCTGTTGAAGCTTCAACGACATCTATTACCAAAACAACTTGGTCAGATTGATCTGTAGGAACCATTGAAATATTAACGGCTTTGAAGAAACCTAAACTTTCTAGACGACGTTTTGCCCGCTGTAATAAAGTTTGATTGTAAGCATCTCCTTCGTTTAAATCAATCTCACGGCGAATGACGTAATCACGCGTTTTCTCATTGCCACGTATATCAATACGTTGAATATAAGCACGTGTTCCCTGTTCAATATTATATAAAATTGAAATTGTATGATTTGCTAAATTACGATTTCCCCGCGGTTCAACTTTAGCAAAAGCATATCCCGAATCAGCAACTTTGTTATTAATAGTTGCAACAGACTGTTCAATATCTTCTGCACTATAAACATTACCTGGCTGGGTTTTAAGTATCCTTTTCACAGATTTAACGTCAATTCCATCAACATCACTTTCAACCTGAATATCGCTAATTTTATAGAGCGCACCCTCATCAAGAACGAAAGAAATTTTATACGTATTGCTTGCTGCATCAAAAGTTGCTTTAGAAGAAACTACACGAAAATCTGCATAACCACGGTTATAATAAAAGCGACGTAAAGCTTCTTCATCAACAGCGAGGCGCTCTTCACTGTAAACATCACCTCCCAACAACTTCGAAAAAATTCCCGAAGTTTTTGTTGAAATCACATCACGCAAACGGCGACTTCCAAAGACATTATTTCCCTTAAAAGTGATATCACCAATCTTTGTTTTTTTCCCTTCAACGACATTAAATACCACATTAACCCGCCCTTTTCCAAGGTTAATCGTTTGAACGTTAACAGTGATATTATTACGACCAAGAGTTTTATAAGCCTCACGAATTGTATTTATATCAGCAGAAAGCTTAGCAGAATTAAAAGGCTCATTCGGTTTTAAAGAAATAAACCGCTTAAGATCTGGGTCTTTAAAAGATTTATTTCCTTGAAACAATATTTGATTGACAACCTCATATTCTTTTACGAATACAACCAATTTATCACCCACCGGATTTATTTTAACATCATAAAATAAACCCAATTCGAAAAGGTTCTTCACAGCTCTATCAACATCACCACTGGAAACACCTTGCCCAACCTTAATCCCCATATTGTCTCGAATCGCCTGAGAACTTACAAACTTATTCCCACGAACCTCAATAGAGCGGACTACAGACGCTTGTATTTCTCCGACCGCAGCAATTGACATAAAAACCGTTGCTGGGGCAATCATCCCCATCTTTAACACCAATACAGATGCTGCATTTAAAAACTTTGAATTCGTAGTCATTGGCTTTTTTACCTTACTCTCGTTCCTTGGACATGATGCCTTAAAAGCTAACTGCCATAACAACCTTTTTACAGCGAGACTTTTCATTCCTTAATTACTCATTATAATGTACAACGCCACAACATTTTGTAGACATGGTAAACAACCTTCAATTTGTTTTTGCTATTATTACTTAATTTATAAAGCGTTTTCCATAATTTAATTAGCTAAACCAACAAAAATAATCATTAAAAAAGACAAAAATCATAAAAAGGAGAAGAATGGAAAAACCTAAACGAAAAACGATTCCCTGAATTTTAGCAGATATTTTCCTCCCAGTAATGACCTCAATGACATGCAATAAAAGATGCCCACCGTCAAGCGGTAGAATCGGAAAAAGGTTAATAAGCCCAACACTTATTGAAAGAAAAGCTGCCAAATTCAACAAAGAGATAAAACCTGTCTCGCTCACTTTCCAAGCAATTTTAACGGTTTTAGAAGGTCCACTTAGCCGACAACGATCCTCTTTGCCTCCTATTAAACGACTCATAAAAAGAACGGTTTGAGTGGCGATAAACACAGTACGATCTGACGCTTTTCTTACAGCTGTTACAAAACCATAGCGAATATGTTTTATATAAGTTGGATCTAAACGTGCAGGATTATTTAAATCAACAGGAACACCTACACCTATCATAGCACTTCGTGTTCGATTACCAAATCCATCATCTCGCTCAACGACTTTCGGGGTAATCATCGTTGTAAAGACTCGCCCCATGCGTTCTATTTTAAACTCTATGGGTTCTCTTCCGTGAAAAGCTACATAATTCATCAAATCTTCAAAGCTTTCAACCCGTCGTCCATCCATTTCAACAAAACGATCACCTAATTCCAAACCGGATTGAAGAGCAGGGCTATCTTTTACCAAAGAACCAACAACGGGCTCAATGGCTACACGACCATAGATAAAGAAAAAAAATGTTAGAATAACAACAGTAAAAAGGGCATTGAAGAAAGGACCGGCAAAAACAGTTGCTGCTTTTTTCCAAGCATGCGCACTAGCAAATGAACCATCAACAATCAGAGATGATTGGGATGATTCCGTATCGATTTTTTCCTCATCCCCAACAAATTTTACATAACCTCCTAAGGGGATAAGTGCTAAACGCCACTTCGTGCCATGCTTATCTGTATAACTCGCTATTTCTGGTCCAAATCCAAGCGAAAAAATTAACGCCTTAATACCACACCACCGACCAATGAGATAGTGCCCAAATTCGTGCACAAAAATGATAATCATAATGATGAAAAGAATACTCAAACTTCTTAAAAGAAAATCACCCATAGTGACGATATGATTTAAAAGTTCCAAACTATCTTCTCCCAATTAGATCATACTAAAAAGATTAAAAGGCGCATCCATATCAGACATAAATGAACCAATTAAATAAAGAAGAAAAGCTGCCCCTACCAATCCATCTATACGATCCATAAAACCACCATGTCCAGGCAATAAAGAACTAGAATCTTTAACAGAAAACCGTCTTTTGAGCCATGATTGCCCTAAATCACTCAATTGTGAAACAATTGACAAAACAAGTGTAAGGAGTGGCACAAAAAAACTGGCTAAATTTATATCAAAAAATCCAAAAGCAACCCATATACCACCGAAAACTCCGACAAATGTACCACCAAGTGCTCCTGACCATGTTTTATTAGGAGAAAATTGTGGTGCTAATTTAGGGCCCCCTAATGCACGTCCGATAAAATAACCACCAATATCTGTTCCCCACACTATCGTAAATAAGAAAATAACAACTTGGAACCCCAACATTTCATGATCCCGTAGAAAGCATAAAGCAACAACAGGAAAAGATGCATATAAAAAACCACAAAAAACCCAACCACTCTTTTTTATAGATATAATAGCTAACACTGTAGCTAAAACGATTAAAACACAAAAAATCAATGAAGCAGATACACTCAATACTAAAAAAAAGCCAAAGATTAAATAAAAGATACTTGCTAATATTTTTTGTAAAATACACCATTTCTCTTTAGTAATACTCATCCACTCATAAAGAACAAAACCGCCAATACACCATACAAATAAAAAAAAGAAGTTTCCTCCCAACCATGTTAGATACAACGCAATAATGCCAAAAACAAAAGCTGTCAGAATACGATAAACCAAATTAGACAAAACAACATCCAAACAATAAAAATAGAAAATACAAGCTCTAAAATTAACGCAAGAAAAACTCCCCTACGCAGTATTTTTATCTCATACCTGTATAATTTCTCTTATAATTTATCATAAATAATTCAGTCTACTAAGATAGCGCTTATGAAACTAATAATCAATGAAAACAGCTTCAAAAATCTCCGTCAAAATTATAAAATATTTTTTTAATATTTTCTCAAATATAAAATGAAAAAGCAGTTACCTCTGCGCCATACAAATTAACTAATATAGGTTTCGTATAAAAACACTTTTCTATCAACTATTCGTCATTAAAAAATGAATTACGCCACATAACATCTGCTTGATCAATTATACTCACATGTTTTATAATGAGAAATGAGAGAAAGGTTAGACTTGTTTTTTTGCATTATATTCTTTCCCCAACCTTCATCTTAGAATATTTGAATAATTTCTAATAATGCTTTCATTATGCAGTTTAACAAAGACGTACTCAACTAAAAGCCCACACTATGCTGTTAAATAGTGTCTTCCAGCAAAGGGCATGATTTACCACGCAGATTAAAAAATTTAAACATCTGCCCTTTCAAATCAGTCTCTCCCATATCAAAATGATAGAATACCTTCCTGCATCATACCTTGCTATCACAGAACACACCACCCCTCCTATTATCCCTAGAAACAATTTACAGGCTGGGAATAAATATCCTTTTTCTAGTGACAAAATCGTCTTAAACGTGCATAATTTCAGATTCTTTTACGGCTAAAATTTTATCAATATCAGCAATAGTTTCATCCGTGAGTTTTTGAACTTTTTCAGACGAACTACGGGCTTCATCTTGTCCAATTTCACCATCTTTTTCTAACTTTTTCAAATTGTCCAGACCATCCCGACGAACATGACGTGTAGCAACACGCGCTTGCTCTGCATAGTGATGCGCAATTTTTACAAGTTCTTTACGGCGCTCTTCATTCAACTCAGGCAAAGGAATACGTAGATTCGTACCATCAGTTATGGGATTTAAACCAAGACCAGAATCGCGAATAGCGCGCTCTACAGCTCCGACCATCGTTTTATCCCATACAGAAACAGAAAGCATCCGAGGTTCGGGAACAGAAATATTAGCAACCTGATTTATATGCACAACAGAACCATAAGATTCAACGGTCAACGGTTCTAATAAACTGGCCGATGCACGTCCAGTCCGCAAACCACCTAATTCATGTTTAAAAGCCGTAATGGCACCATCCATGCGACGTTTCAGATCATCCATAATTGATGTAACATTCATATTTCTGTCTCCTTCAATTGTCCTTTGAAGCTTACCCTTATTCCGATACTATTGTAAAGCGTCCTGTTCCATTCAAGACCTTAGCCAAACCGCCTTTTTCATGAATGGAGTACACAATAATCGGTACATTGTTCTCACGTGCTAAAGTGACCGCCGTTGAATCCATAACAGATAATCCCCATTGCAAAACTTCAACATGTGTTAATTGGTCAAAACGCTTAGCCGTAGGGTCTATTTTTGGATCTGCTGAATAAATACCATCAACTTGTGTTCCTTTAAGAAGGACATCCGCACCAATTTCTGCTGCACGTAAAGTAGCAGCAGAATCAGTGGTAAAAAATGGATTTCCTGTACCACCTGCAAAAATAACAACTTTTCCCTGATTCATATAAGCTATTGCTTTACGTTGCGAGAAACTTTCACAAATTTGTGGCATAGCAATCGCAGAGAGTACAACAGTTTCAACCCCTAATTTTGTCAAAGATGTTCGCAATGCTAAAGAGTTAATAGCAGTTGCAAGCATTCCCATATGATCACCTGTCACTCGGTCCCCACCATGCGAAGCAACAGCAACGCCACGAAAAATATTTCCCCCACCGATAACAACCGCAACTTCTATCCCCATTGTGCGCACTTCTGCAATATCAGCGGCAATACGGTCTACAACAGAAACATCAATGCCAAAATTCTGCCCTCCCATAAGAGCTTCACCAGAAGCCTTTAAAAGAATACGTTTATACGGAAGTGCTAATGCCATTAATAATCTCCCCAAAAGCCCATTTACTTTTTGCTTTTGACATCACGAAGGGCACCACTTTTTTCACGTGACGCCCTCTCAACAATTACATTGTTCCCCTCAGAGATTCTACAACCAATGATATGACTTTAAATCTCTGATCAAGAGTTTGCAATAACTAGCCTTTTACAGCAGCAGCAACCTCTGCAGCAAAATCAGACTCCTCTTTTTCCACACCTTCACCTAATGCAAAACGAATAAAGCCTGTAATTTTTGCTGGAGCACCAATTGATTTCTCAGCATCCTTTAAAGCGGCCTCAACAGTTATATCAG
Source organism: Bartonella sp. AP11XZML (assembly GCF_042196445.1). Lineage (NCBI taxonomy): Bacteria > Pseudomonadati > Pseudomonadota > Alphaproteobacteria > Hyphomicrobiales > Bartonellaceae > Bartonella > Bartonella sp. AP11XZML. The sequence goes on along the minus strand of NZ_JBHIQF010000030.1, from coordinate 26,439 downwards.
GATTCATAACAAAAGCTTGAGAAAGCAAAACAACCTCTTCAAAAAACTTACGCATACGTCCTTCTACCATTTTTTCAATGATATTTTCAGGTTTTCCAGACTGACGTGCTTGATCTGAAAAAATTGCTTTTTCTCGTTCAACAGCAGCAGCATCAACATCTTGTGCTGTAAGTGCTAATGGATTGGTTGCCGCAATATGCATCGCGACCTGCCGACCAAAAGCAAGAGCAGCCTCTTTATTTCCTGTTGTTTCAATCGCAACCAAAACACCAAGTTTTCCAAGCCCATCAGCCACACTATTGTGTATATAAGTCGCAACAACACCATTCTCAACAGACAATTTAGCGGAACGACGAAATGTCATATTTTCGCCAATTGTACCAATTGCATCTTTAATCGTAAGCTCTACAGTCTTCTCAGAGCCTGGATAAAGAGAAACAGAAACAGATTCAACATCCCCTGATGTATCTAAGGCAGCAGTTGCTACTTTACGCACGATGTCTTGGAATCCATCATTGCGTGCAACAAAATCTGTTTCAGAATTAATCTCAACCAAAACTGCATGTGAATCTTTTGATACGACTCCGATTAATCCCTCAGCTGCTGTACGACCAGCCTTTTTATCTGCTTTAGCTATTCCTTTTTTACGAAGCCAATCAACAGCAGCTTCCATATCACCGTTGGTCTCTGCTAGGGCGGCTTTACAGTCCATCATACCAGCGCCAGATAGTTCTCGAAGTTCTTTTACTTGTGCAGCAGTAATGCTCATATTTGCCTCTTTATTTTGTAACAGTGAAAGCGTGCAAAACCCCTCTGCACGCCTATAACTTCTTCTTTAGACAATAAAAGTACCTTAATTAGGCATTTTATATTATTCAGAAACTTCTGAAACTGCATTTTCTTCCAAAATAGGCTCCACAGGTGCATCAACTTGAGCTCCTAAATCGATACCCATTGCTCCTTGCTGGCGTGCAATACCATCAAGAGCAGCACGGGCAAAAAGATCGCAATAAAGAGAAATTGCACGTGAAGCATCGTCATTACCTGGTATTGGATGTGTTACGTCATCGGGATCACAATTGGTATCAATAATAGCAATCACTGGAATACCTAAACGTTTTGCTTCTTGGAGTGCAATATTTTCTTTATTCGTATCGATAACGAAGATAAGATCTGGAACAGAACCCATATCTTTAATACCACCAAGCGCACGATTAAGCTTTTCACGATCACGTTCAAGATTTAAACGTTCCTTTTTAGTAAAGCCTTGCGCTTCAGCAGCAAGAATTTTATCAAGCTTCCGCAAGCGATAGATCGAATTGGAAATCGTTTTCCAGTTTGTGAGCATGCCGCCAAGCCAACGTGCATTAACGTAATACTGAGCAGAACGATTCGCCGCATCTGCGATAATGTCAGATGCTTGCCGTTTCGTACCAACAAAGAGAATACGACCACCACGCGCTACAGTATCTGAAACAAGTTTAAGTGCTTGGTGTAAAAGTGGAACGGTCTGAGCAAGGTCAATAATATGGATATTATTACGCTGACCATAAATATAGGGAGTCATTTTGGGATTCCAGCGATGAGTCTGGTGACCAAAATGCACACCGGCTTCTAAAAGCTGGTGCATAGTAAAATCGGGTAGTGCCATAAATCTTATCCTTTCCGGTTCAACCTCCGCGGAAAAAGCAGGAAGACCTGCTACCGGCGGATGCTTGCTAGAAGTTTCTCACAGATCATTTGCAAACACCCAGACTCCGCGTGTGGAATAGCGCAAACATACTAATATTTGATTCTTTTTCAAGTTATTTTCTTTAATCATTTAATATTTGCATTTTCACATTGATTAAGATCTTTTCCAAGTTCCAAGAATTCGAGACTGTTCAATTTTGCACGCACTGAAAAAGTTCCATAATCTATATGAAGATCACGCATGACACCATTCTCATGTAAGAGAAAACTGCTACGATAAACCGGCAAACCATCTTTATTTTCTCCATCATCAAAATAAGAAATTGTAACAGGCCAATATTCTTCTTCATCCAATTTTCTTACTTTTTCCGTTTCGCTATCAGATAAAAGCGTCTTCTTTTCCCCTATGACGATACTTTCTTTTATAACTTTATCTGCTTTATTTGTCCCATCAAATACAGTAACATTGTAAAAATGATCTCCTGCTTTTGCATGGCGGATAATATTTTTTAGTTGCATCATTGGAAATTCAGCCATTGCAAGCTTATACTCTTTTTCCTTTGGCTTTTTTAAGGTAACTGTGATACCATCTTGCGTACGCTCCGCAACCCCCTCGGCACGATGCACAACCTCTTCTCCCTCTTGATCTGTAATATTAAAACGAAATGTACGGCTGTCTCCTGTTTCATAACTCGTCGTCTGTTGATCCGTCAAACGTACTGGCATATCTTCAATGTGAACACGGCTAATGAAACGAAAACGTGTGCTATAGCCTTGGCATGCCGAACCAGTAAGCTCGTAAACCATTCGTCCTGACATCGCAGAAATTGTCATTTCATGAGAAACACTATCGAGATGAAAATCATAAATTGCTCGATGAGGCACAATAAAAATGGGCTCTTCAGCTCTCGCGGTACATAAAAAAACAATATATAAAATTATTATAAATAATGATCTAATCATTCCCAACTTCCGAACTTTATCCCCGTTGCATAACATCATACAATAAGGCAAAAAAGGTTAATTTCTCAATTAACCACACATTTTCTTAAATCAAAAAATAGATTATGCAATGAATATATTATAGAGCAGCTATGGAGTTAAAATTATGACCAATATGATTGAAAAAAACTTAGAAAAATTTGGAATCACTCTTCCTGAAGTAATCTCCCCCCTTGCCAATTACATCACCACTTCACAAAGTGGCAATCAACTCTTTATTTCTGGACAACTCCCTCTTATTAATGGAAAACCAATAGCCATCGGTAAAGTTGGTGCAACTGTGAATACCGAACAAGCCCAAAAAGCATCTGAAGCTTGCGCTCTCAATATTCTCGCGCAACTCAAGGCAACTCTGGGTGACTTAAATAAAATAAAACGTGTGGTCAAAATTACTGTTTTTGTGGCTGTAGATTCTCATTTTACCGATATTCCTTTTGTTGCCAATGGAGCTTCTAATTTATTCGTCAATATCCTTGGTGAAATTGGAAAACACGCCCGTTCTGCTATTGGTGTTGCCTCTCTTCCTATGGATGTTCCTGTAGAAGTTGAAGCCATCATAGAAATCTAAACCTTCATTAAGACAGTGCATTATCCTAAATATAACTGAAGTCAAAATACTTCTTTGTCTTACACTCTGATAAACCTTGCATTTTTTCGTTTTTAAATTAGAATCTTAAACTTACGATAAAAGGAAATATTTGTATGAAACAAGCTTATGACAATAACAATATTTTTGCTAAATTGATTCGCAATGAAATCCCTTCTGTTCGTGTCTACGAAGATGATGATGTTATTGGATTTATGGATATCATGCCACAGGCACCAGGTCATACGCTGGTCATTCCTAAAAAAGGCTCTAGAAACTTACTTGATGCAGATCCTGAAACATTATTTCCTGTTATTAAAGCTGTTCAAAAAATTGCAAATGCTGTCAAAAAAGCCTTTCAAGCAGATGGCATAACTGTCATGCAATTTAATGAAGCAGCTAGTCAACAAACCGTCTATCACCTTCATTTTCATATTATACCACGTATGGAGGGAATAGAGCTTACTCCTCATAATGATATGATAACGTCTCCAGAAATACTTGAAGAGAATGCAAAAAAAATCCGTTCAGCTTTATAACACACTCTTAAGTTGTTGTGCTTTTTTTTCCTACACGTTTTTTTGTAAAGTTTTCCATTTTACTTTTCTTTGAACTTACAGATATATCGGAAGATGAAATTTCTAACTGTAAGCTTTCTTTTTTACCATTTGATTTTTGTGTCAATACGCGAACGGTCCCACCATTGCGTAACTTTCCAAATAAAATTTCATCAGCTAATGGCTTTTTAATATATTCTTGTATAACACGCCCTAATGGGCGTGCTCCCATCTGAGAATCATATCCTTTATTAGAAAGCCATAAAGTTGCAGAAGGGCTTAATTCAAAACAAATTCCCCGATCAGCTAATTGTGCTTCAAGCTGAAAAATAAATTTTTGCACTATCTGATTGATGATTAAATGAGATAACGGTGCAAACGGAATAATTGCATCTAACCGATTACGAAATTCTGGTGTAAATAACCGATTGATTGCTTCTATATCCTCACCATCACGATGTACTTTCCCAAATCCAATAGCTGATTTTGCCATATCTGAAGCACCAGCATTGGTTGTCATAATCAAAATAACATTGCGGAAATCAATTTTCTTACCATTATGGTCTGTTAATCTACCATAATCCATTACCTGCAATAAAATATTAAATAACTCTGGATGCGCTTTCTCAATCTCATCTAGCAATAGAACTGCGTGAGGTTTCTGATCAACCGCATCTGTAAGGAGACCTCCTTGATCAAACCCTATATAACCTGGAGGTGCTCCGATTAAACGTGCTACCGTATGCCGTTCCATATATTCTGACATATCAAAACGCAATAATTCAATGCCTAAAGATGATGCAAGCTGTTTTGCAACTTCAGTTTTTCCTACACCTGTTGGTCCTGAAAATAAATAACTTCCTATTGGTTTATCCGGTTCGCGTAAACCTGCTCGCGCCAATTTTATGGATGAAACTAAGACGGAAATTGCCTGATCTTGACCATAAACAACATGTTTGAGTTCTCTTTCAAGCTTACTCAGTATCTTCTGATCATTCCGGGAAACTGTTTTTGATGGAATTCTTGCAATTGTAGCAACAGTCGCTTCAATTTCTTTAACACCTATACTCTTCTTGCGTTGTTTTTGTGGCAAAAGCTTTTGCGCTGCGCCACTTTCATCAATAATATCAATTGCTTTGTCAGGTAACCTACGATCAATTATATAACGTGAAGATAATTCTACAGATGCCTTCATCGCCTGATCTGTATATTTAATCTGATGAAAATCTTCAAAGTAAGGCTTCATCCCTTGCAAAATCTTAATCGCATCTGTAACAGAAGGTTCATTAATATCAATCTTCTGAAAACGACGCTCTAAAGCACGATCTTGTTCAAAGAATTTGCGATATTCTCTGTAAGTCGTCGAACCAATACATCGCATAGTTCCAGAAGATAACACAGGTTTCAAAAGATTTGCTGCATCCATATTTCCCCCTAATGTCGCTCCTGCTCCAATTAAGGTATGAATTTCATCAATAAATAAAATAGCATCTGGATACAGCTCAAACTCTTTAATAACTTGCTTTAAGCGTTCTTCAAAATCACCGCGATAACGTGTACCTGCAACAAGTCCCCCCATATCAAGAGAAAATATTGTTGCATTTGATAAAACTTCAGGTACTTGCCCATCAACAATGCGTTTTGCCAATCCCTCAATTATAGCGGTTTTCCCCACTCCAGGATCACCAACCAAAAGCGGATTGTTTTTCGACCTTCGACATAAAATCTGAATCATGCGTGAAATTTCTATTTCACGGCCAATTAATAAATCAATTTTTCCATTACGTGCTTTACAATTGAGATCAACACAATAATTCGTTAAAGCACTTGTTCCTCTTTCACCATTATCCGAAATCTGCTGATCTAATTGCTCTTCAAGTCCTTCAAGTAACATGGATAACCCATCATCACGCGTGACACCCTGTGAAATAAAACGTACAGCATCATAGCGTGTCATTCCCATCTCTTGAAGAAAATATGCTGCATGGCTTTCACGTTCAGAAAAAATTGCAACAAGAACATTTGCCCCCGACACTTCATCTTTTCCAGCCGATTGTGCATGAATCACCGCACGTTGGATAACACGCTGGAAAAAAGCTGTAGGCTTTGTATCCTCATCAGCTCTAATCTGTTCATCTAACTCTGAGCGAAGATAATTGGTTAAGCGCTCTCGCAATTCCTCCACATCTACTTGGCAAGCCTGAATAACGGAATTTGCATCGGCATCATCTAACAGCGCAAGTAGAAGATGCTCTAATGTTGCATATTCATGCCGTGCTTGAGTAGCAATTGTTAATGCACGATGTAAAACCTCTTCAAGACTAGGTGTAAAAGATGGCATAGCTCCTCACTTCCATTCCATTACACATTGTAACGGATGTTCATTTTGACGCGCACATTCTCTCACTTGTAATATTTTCATTTCAGCGACTTCATAAGTGTAAGTCCCACATTCTCCTATCCCATTGTGATGAACATTTAACATTATCCGCGTTGCCTCTTCGAAACTTTTTTTAAAAAAGTTCTTCAAAACGAAAACAACAAAATCCATAGGTGTGTAATCATCATTAAGCAAAAAAACTCGACATAATTTAGGTTTTTCGAGTTTTTCTCTAGCCTTAGGCATTATAACCGCACCATGCCTACCTTCATCCCAATTCTTGCCCTTTTCATTATGCATAATATGAGCTATAGAGTTTATTATGAGCATCTGTCCCATTATCGTTTTCCATGCAGCACATTTTTATTAATTTTAAATTCTTTCGTAACTATTGCAATACCTGTTTGTATTAGAAAAAAATTTCCCTCTATGGTTAGACTTCAATCACTCACTCATAAAATAACTTCTGTAAACAAATTAGTAATACCATTCGTCTAAACTGCATCAATAAATTACAGAAAAGGAAGCTTTATAGAAGTTTTTTAGGATAAATGGAGAAATAGGATACTGCAAGTGTATATTAATTATCAAAAAATTATGCGCTACTGTAAAACAATAGCAATTTCTTTTGTTATGTTAGCTTTTTCTTACTGTTGGGCATCCGCCACACCTCAAGGCGCCTATCCTGATAAGTATGCGGCTATTGTTATAGATGCTACTACGGGAAAAACTCTATTTCAAGCCAATGCAACACTGAAACGTTATCCTGCTTCTTTAACAAAAATGATGACATTGTACTTACTCTTTGAAGCTATGCAGATGCGTCGTGTGACACCAAATACACCAATTCCTGTTTCACATTATGCAGCAATGCGTCCACCGACAAAAATTGGATTTAAAGCAGGCCAAACAATTTCTGCAGAATCAGCAGCTAAAGCACTCATTACAAGATCCGCAAATGATGTTGCTGCTGCCATTGCAGAATATCTTGGAGGTAGTGAAAAAAAATTCGCTCAAATGATGACCGTAAAAGCTCGTAAACTTGGCATGAAACATACACATTTTGCAAATGCTTCAGGACTTCCGGATATGCACAATTATTCTACAGCACGAGATATAGCGACTTTGTCATTAGCTTTACGTAAACATTTTCCCAAACAATATAAATTGTTCAAAACAAAAAGTTTTAATTTCCGTGGACATAAAATTAACAGCCACAATAAACTTGTTAAAATAATGAAAGGTGTCGATGGAATTAAAACAGGCTACACACAAATGTCAGGTTCTAATTTAGCAACTTCGATGCGTCTTGAGGGGCGCTCTATTGTCGCTGTTGTTATGGGAGGTAAATCATCTACTGCACGTGACGAGCATATGGCTAGCTTATTGAATCAATATTTGCCCAAAGCAAGCCAAATGAAAAGTGGTGAACGTTTAGTAGCTTCTGTACGCTATCACTTACCCACTGGGGCCAATACTCCTATACCGACCATTAAAGCTGATTCAAGTAATTTTGACGATGAAATTTCGACTATGTTGACAGCATTTTCAGAACAACCTAAAAACTCCAATATCGCAATAACGGCTGTCAATAAGGTAATTATACCAATACCGAATCCTCAAAAAACTATACCGGCTGAGACTCATAAAATTGTAACAGTCTCTTTGTCCGAAAATGCCGGATGGGCTATCCAAATTGGTTCTCTTCCTAGTGAAGAACAAGCAAAAACTCTACTTTTAAAAGCAAAAAATACAGCTTTTTCCACTTTAAAGAACGCATCTTCACATATGCAACTGTTTGAAAAAAATGGGCAGCGTTATTACCGAGCGCGCTTTACAGGGTTTCAATCAAAAAAAGCTGCATTTGATGCTTGTTCTACATTAAAGAAAGCAAATTTTAACTGCTATACTGTAGCCTACTAAAAATTTTTGAATTCTGCATTAAGGATAGTATTATGACAGATAATGCTTTTGCTTCATTCCATAAAAAAGAAGTTTTATTGAAGCAATCATCCCTCCTTTCATTGCGTTCTCTTCACGATGCTGCCGCAAAACTTACTGGTTTAAAATATAATTCGACTGCATTAGATACACAGTCTCTTGTTAACCTTCTCATTTGCCAAACAATGCGCAACCGTCGTCTCATAATGCCTCCTGTACGCATTCATTTACGCGTTGCGAGCCAAACTGGTAATGTGCCTATTAAAATTCGTTTAGGAGCAACAAATATTTAATTCTACAGATCCTCTCTAAAAAATTATTTTATTATTAACCATTATCTAAAGCCTTAGAAAACCTTTTGATAAACATACTTTTTTCTTAAATTGTTGAATTTTTCTGACAGCTTTTCCAACTATCCAATATCTCTAAGCTTTCAATAAAAACATTGTTAAGGACATAAAAATACCCAATATTTTTCCATTTTTGGATTTAATATAAAAAATTATCCTTGATATCTTTCTGGAAAAAATGAATAGCTTCATTAGATGAAAGCTTCTCATTTGAGGGATTATTGTAAAAGTTCAATAAAGAAAGTCCCTCTTAATAACGCTCCCTATACAACATAAACGCTGTAAAAAAACAATCTCACTCCTCTTACTTGTATTTATGTCAACAGGCACAGCAAATTGGAAAATACAAATACTATCGATGAAAAAACGTAAACAAATTATCAGATTAAATATTATGATAACGATTTCCATAAGATTTTAATTTATAATTATAATTTATTTTTTGCATATTGAACAAGAGAGTTTCGTAAAATACTCTTATTTTACTTCTTATATTGAATCAGTCAAAATCGCTCGCTTGCTCATCACGAGCAAAATTGACATATAAAGCATTTACAAAAGGAATCAAAGTATCCCTTATGAATCATTTCAAGTACTAGGATCTTTTGTAACATTGAAAGTTGAAAAAAAGGATGATAGTGCTGGTTTTCTCCCTTTATAAATAAAGATGCTAATACTCTATAGATTTTATACCATTCATAGAAAACTTACATTATATTATTCATATGCAAGATACTGATTTATAAAGATAATTAATTATTTTGTATGTTAGATGAGAATCTCGAATATCGTAAGATTCTCTCATTTAAAATCTGTTTATGTTGAATCAATCAAAACCGTCTCTTGCATGTTATGAGCGAGATTAGTGTGTAGCGTGAAACTGTACCAAAAAGACTAAAAATGCCTATAATGAACCGTTTCAAATGCCAAGTGCTTTAGTCCCTCTGTACAGAGGGGGGGCTCTGGTAAAGTGTGTAACCGTACCAGCGTACTTCTTTTTATTAAGCATAAAGATAGAGACAGCTCAATGGATTTACCGTTATATCATTCACAGGTGCCATCGCGAAATGAGCTTGGGGGGCCCTGAGAGATATTTTTTTAAAACGAACTCATGAACGCGTAACACGATAATGTTCTATCGTGTGCATTTTATTCTCATGAGAATTTTTATAAATATTTCCTAATGTATACGTTATTATTTATTTTAATTTTTTTGTCGGTACAAAATTTATAAATAAAAAAGATATTTACAATATATCTCTTAATTATTGTAAATTAGTGTTTTTTTTCAAGGCATTTTTTACCATACTAGGTAGAAAAAACTTCACTTTTAAAAAATTAAAACCTTTAAAACTCTACTTTCTTCATCATAATGATTCAGACTTAAAACAAATTTTCCTTGGATACTCAGGCATAATCTTCCATTACTTAAAAGATATATGGCTATGGAAACTTTTTAAAGCCATAAAACCCAGCTAAAAATAATGGCAGATTGATCACTAATTTTACTTTACGCTTTCTTATTTTTTCCAAATTACACTTTTTCCCCACTTTAGAGACAAATCAAACAGATGTACAACACTCTCCCCTCCAAGCTTGCATGCAACACCTATTATTCGTTAAGAAAACACTGAATCATCTCAGATTTATTTCAAACTACTGCTGCATTAAAGTGGAATTTTGATTTATAAGGAACAAAAAACATAAGCTTTATTAGGAAATACGATCTCTCTCCAAAAAGTCCAGTTATGGATTGAAAAATGTTCCAGCTCTTAACAAGATATCGCATTGACTGCAAGACCACCTTTACTTGTCTCTTTATAGCGTTCACTCATATCATGACCAGTCTGGCGCATTGTTTCTATACAAGCATCAAGAGAAACAAAATGATCTCCATTACCATATAATGCAAGAGAAGAAGCCGTTACCGCCTTAACAGCTCCCATTGCATTACGCTCAATACAAGGCACTTGTACAAGACCAGCAACAGGATCACATGTCATTCCCAAGTGATGTTCAAGCGCAATTTCTGCCGCATTTTCAATTTGAGCTGGTGTTCCACCTAACGCTGCGGTCAACCCTGCTGCGGCCATTGAAGATGCCGTTCCAACTTCACCTTGACACCCAACTTCTGCACCAGAAATAGAGGCATTATGTTTAATAACACCACCTATAGCTGCTGCCGTTAATAGAAAATTATGTATTCCCTCTCGATCTGAATCATCATTAAACTGAAGATAATAACGCAAAACGGCTGGGACGACACCGGCTGCTCCATTTGTTGGTGCTGTAACAACACGACCACCTGCTGCATTTTCCTCATTGACTGCTATAGCATATACCGAAAGCCAATCATTTGCCCAAAGTGGATAATTGTAATTTTTCTTTTGTTTTTCCAAAAGCGTTTCATGCAGCTTTTTAGCGCGCCTTAAAACACGCAATCCACCAGGCAACTCACCTTCTTGTGAAAGACCTCTATCAATGCAATTTGTCATCGCTGAAAAAATTTCATCAAGCCCTACATCAAGAGAAGAACGCTCTATCTTTGTTTCTTCATTTAAGCGCTTCATTTCAGCAATTGAAAGTCCTGATTTTTCTGCCATTGATAACATTGTACAAGCAGAATCGAATGGATATGGTACCTCAAATGCTTCTGGTTGTATATTATCATTCATATGGCTTAATTCATCCTCAGTCACAACAAAGCCACCACCGATAGAATAATAAATCTGCCGCAACAGAACATTCCCATCAGTATCAAGTCCTTCAAAGGCTAGTCCATTTGTATGTCCAGGGAGGATTTGCTTTCGTTCAAAAATAAGATCACGTTGCACATCAAACTGATAAGCGGGATGACCTTCTGGTTGCACTTTTTTTTCACGTATAACTTTTTCTAACAAAAACCCCATGCTATCAGGATCAACAGTAGAAGCTTTTTCTCCTAAAAGTCCTAATATGATAGCTCTATCTGTTGCATGACCAATACCCGTGAAAGCTAAAGAACCATAAAGATAAACACGTATACGAGAAACTTGAACATCAGACGACTGAGAAAAATCTCCTATCTTTTGCAAAAACATATTAGCAGCTGTCATTGGTCCCATCGTATGTGAGCTAGAAGGACCAATCCCAATTTTAAAAAGTTCAAAAACAGATAGAAACACGTATCACCTTAAACTATAGTACAGCTTGAGCATATATGCTTTTTCATAACGTTTCTTCCGTTTAAAATCAAATTGCGAGATAAACTAAAAAAATGACAACAATAAACACGAATGTCGCTCGTCTTGCTACCACCCAACACTTTCTTTCTATAGTGTTTTCCATTAGCCAACCTTTAAAACGGACAATGCCCCTAGAGTCACCACTCCCAATGTTCCAAACGTAGTAAAATAAGTGTTAATATGCAATATTAAAATTCAATAAGGATGAGAAATCTTATCGGAAATATTTTTCATAATGCACTAAGTTCTTCAAAACATATGCTTAATTGTATAAAATATTTTATGGGTATGTTTCAATGAAACGTACAAATTTTTCTAACGATTCTCGTTCTGTCTCAAAATTGTTTTCTGGAGCACTCATATCGCGATAACCAAGTGCCATACCACAGATAATATGGCGATCAGAAGGAATAGATAAAAGCGTACGAATCTGTTTATGATAATCAGCAAAAGCAGCTTGAGGACAGGTATCTAATCCAAATCCACGTGCAGCTAACATAATGGTCTGCATAAACATACCCAAATCAAGCCAACTCCCCATTTCCATGTCGTGATCCATTGTAAATAAGAGTCCTACAGGTGCATCAAAAAATAAAAAATTTCGCGCCTTTTGATGAAGTATTTTTTCTTCATCACCTTTTTGAATTCCAAGACTCTGATAAAGATCCAAACCAACTTTTCGACGCCTTGAAATATAAGGCTCACGCCACTGACGTGGATAATAACTATATTCACGCTCTCCTTTTACACCTGAAAGCACAAGTTGTGAAAGCTCTTGCCCTACTTTCTGTAATACACTTCCTGTAAGCACAATTACTTGCCATGGCTGAATATTTGTTCCAGATGGTGCACGTGCTGCAAGTTTTAAGATTTCTTTGATTGTTTCCAAACTAACTGGCTGATCAGTAAAAGCGCGAATTGACTTTCGTGACAATATAGATTGAAAAACACTCATAGGAGAAACTGTCATTGTTTTTACTTTCTTTATGAAAAATAGTTTTTTCTTATCAAGAATAATATACTGCGAAAATACCTTTGCAGCTTTTTCAAACACTCTATTTCTTTAAATGACTTACACATTTCACGCAGTGGTAAATATTCCCCTTAGAGATGGTATAATCTATCTCTTTTAAGAGAAAGAAATTAGTCTAAAAGAAGACAAAATAAATTTATAATCAATGACTACCCCCCAACTCCGCTAAGCTCTCAAAAAAAACTCTCTTCAATTCGTTCTAAATCCTGTAGAAGATCATCAACATCATGCTGCATCTGCTTTAAATCAGTTCGTTTTTTATGAATTCCTGCAATTAATTTCTTAAGCTTTTTCTCATCATCAGGTGGTTTTCCAACCATTGTCAACATATCAGATATTTCAGACAACGAAAATTTTACTCTGTTAGCATACAGGATTTGTTTTAACTTATGACGATCCGTTTATGTATAAAGCCGTGTACTTCCACACCGAAAAGGGATAAGAAGTCCCTCTTCTTCATAGCAAAGTTCGAGCTATTATTGAAAACTCACGTGTTAATTTTCCAATTGAATAATATTCGTACATTTTATTATTCTGTCTGCATAGATCACATTGTTATAAGAAATATGTCTATTTTTTATAAAACTTAGTGAGCACCTTAATCTCTACTTTTCTGCATTCTAATTTAGAAGAAAATACATTCACAAACATTGTATAGTAGAGAATCAATTATTTTTAGATTACAGAAAGACTATTGATCTTTCATTATAAATCCTTTTAAATCTCTATAGAAGATATCAATCAAAAATTTTCCTAAAGTTTAAAATCAATCATTATTTGATTTGTAGATAATCAACTCTTTTCCTTGAATCTGATTTTTGAGTTTCACATATTTTGGAAAAATTCTATACTGCTTTTAGAAATTAAGAAACTTTAAAATAAAGTAACAAAAAAGATAAGCATCATTACAAAATAATAAGCTACTAAAGATGTTTAAAATAACTATCGCCTTATAATTTTTGATATTTTTCAAGAAAATATACAACTTCTGCATTTCGAAATAAAAAAACGTCTGAACTTTCTATTCAGACGTTTTTATATTATGTGATGTTGTATTTAAATTATTCAGCAACGGCCCCGGTTGTCATATTTGTCAACATAGCCTTAGCCACTTCGTTATTACTAGACTTACGCTGCTCATCTACAATCAAATCATCACGAACTGCAGCAATACGACGGATTTGAGAAATTGTACCACCCGTACCTGCTGGAATAAGACGACCGACAATAACGTTCTCTTTAAGTCCTTGCAAAGTATCAATTTTACCAGAAACTGCTGCTTCAGTAAGAACACGTGTTGTTTCCTGAAACGATGCCGCCGAAATGAAAGAAGGTGTTTGAAGAGAAGCTTTTGTAATTCCAAGAAGAATGGGATTACCAGATGCAGGTTTCTTCCCTTCTGCAATCAAATTATCATTGATTTCATCAAGTTCAATACGATCAACATTATCACCTGGAATATAACCAGAATCTCCAGATTCAGTAATTTCAACTTTTTGCAACATTTGACGAACAATCACTTCAATGTGCTTATCATTAATAAGAACTCCCTGCAAACGATAAACCTCCTGAATCTCATTAACAAGATAAGATGCCAAAGCTTCAACCCCCTTAATCGCCAAGATGTCATGAGGTGCTGGATTACCATCAAGGATATAATCTCCCTTTTCAATTTGATCGCCTTCTTGGAAGTGGAACAACTTACCTTTTGGAATCAAGTATTCTACTGCCTCAAGAGTTTCATCATTTGGTTCAATAATGATACGACGTTTATTCTTATAACCACGGCCAAATCGAATTGTACCACTAACTTCAGCAATAATCGCATGATCCTTTGGACGACGCGCTTCAAAAAGCTCAGCCACACGAGGAAGACCACCCGTAATATCTTTCGTCTTGGCACTTTCCATTGGCAAACGAGCAATAACATCACCAGCCTTAACATGAGCACCAAGCTCAACAGAAAGAATAGTTTCCACTGACATCATATAACGGGCTTCACCTCCCTTATACAATTTAGCAATGGATTCACCTTCTTTATCCGTGTGAATAATAATAGCTGGTTTAAGATCCGCACCACGTGGATTAGCGCGCCAATCAATCACCAAGCGCTTCGTAATACCCGTAGATTCATCAGCTGTTTCAGTGACAGATAAACCATCAATCATATCTTCAAAACCCACATAGCCTTCAACTTCCGTTAAAATTGGACGTGTATAAGGATCCCATTCTGCTATACGTTGGCCACGTTTAACCACATCACCATCATCAACAAAAATATGAGCACCATAGCTAACACGATGTACAACGCGCTCTTTTCCTAACTCATCCTTGATAAGGATAGCCATATTACGCCCCATAACAACCAAATGGCCTTCAGAATTACGAACTACATTACGATTACGAATTTCCACCTTACCTTCATAAGATGCCTCTAAATACGATGAATCAACAACCTGCGCAGTTCCTCCTAAGTGAAAAGTACGCATAGTAAGCTGTGTTCCCGGCTCACCAATGGATTGAGCAGCAATAACACCAACGGCTTCTCCCTGATTAACAGGTGTTCCACGCGCCAAATCACGACCATAGCATTTTGCACAAACACCAAGACGTGTTTCACATGTTAATGCAGAACGAATTTGAACAGATTGAATCCCAGCTGCCTCAATCTTCGCGACATCAGCTTCCTCAATCATTGCTCCACCTTCAAGGATAACCTCTCCAGAGACAGGATGTAGAATATCAACAAGCGCTGTACGACCAAGAATTCTTTGCCCAAGGGAGGCAACAATTTGTCCTGCATCAACAATCGGCTGCATGGTAAGCCCTTTTGCGGTACCACAATCAACTGCTGAAATAATAGCATCCTGTGCAACATCAACAAGACGCCGTGTTAAATAACCAGAGTTCGCCGTCTTTAACGCAGTATCAGCAAGTCCTTTACGTGCACCATGCGTGGAATTGAAGTATTCATTAACAGTTAGACCTTCTTTAAAATTTGAAATAATGGGTGTTTCAATAATTTCACCCGATGGTTTTGCCATTAATCCACGCATACCGGCCAATTGTCTCATCTGGTTAGCAGAACCACGAGCCCCAGAGTGCGACATCATATAGATAGAATTCATCGGCCGTTGACGACCTGTTTTAGGATCAAAATCCACAGCTTGAATACGTTTCATCATTTCATCTGCGACGCGATCTGTACATTTACCCCAAGCATCTACAACCTTATTGTATTTTTCACCTTGTGTAATCAAACCATCATTATATTGCTGTTCGTACTCCTTAGCCAAAGCTTCTGTTTCTGCGACTAAACGCGACTTACTATCAGGAATAACCATATCGTCCTTACCGAATGAAATTCCTGCACGACAAGCATAAGAAAAGCCAAGCTGCATAATACGGTCACAAAAAATAACCGTCTCTTTTTGTCCACAGTGCCGATAAACATGATCAATCATTTTAGAAATGTTCTTTTTTGTCATCTCTTGATTGACAATATCAAATGAGATATCCGCACTTCTTGGCAAAAGCTCACCGATAATCAAACGACCAGGTGTCGTATCATAAAGTTTAGAGACTTCTTTTCCATCCTTCCCCATATTCTTAACACGGCCTTTAATCTTCGTATGAAGCGTTATAACCTTATTTTCCAAGGCATAATGAAGCTCACCTATATCAGAAAAGGCCATTCCTTCACCTGGTTCTTTTTCAGAAACAATTGAAAGATAATAAAGACCAAGAACCATATCCTGTGAGGGAACAATAATGGGAGCACCATTGGCCGGATGAAGAATATTATTGGTGGACATCATCAAAACACGGGCTTCAAGTTGTGCTTCAAGAGAAAGCGGAACATGAACCGCCATCTGATCACCATCAAAATCCGCATTAAAAGCAGTACACACCAATGGATGTAGCTGTATAGCTTTTCCCTCAATCAAGATAGGCTCAAAAGCTTGAATTCCCAAACGGTGCAATGTTGGTGCACGATTGAGCAAAACAGGGTGTTCACGAATAACCTCATCCAAGATATCCCAAACTTCTGGATGTTCTTTTTCAACAAGCTTCTTTGCCTGCTTTACCGTTGATGAATAGCCTTTTGCATCAAGCCGCGCATAAATAAAAGGCTTAAATAATTCAAGAGCCATTTTTTTGGGAAGACCACATTGATGCAATTTTAATTCAGGACCCGTCACGATAACAGAACGCCCCGAGTAATCAACACGCTTCCCAAGTAAGTTCTGACGAAAACGCCCTTGCTTGCCCTTCAACATATCTGATAAAGACTTAAGAGGACGTTTATTGGCTCCAGTAATCACACGCCCACGCCGTCCATTATCAAACAATGCATCAACAGCTTCTTGTACCATACGCTTTTCATTGCGTACGATAATTCCAGGAGCACGCAATTCAATCAGCCGTTTCAAGCGGTTATTACGATTAATAACACGCCGATAAAGATCATTCAGATCTGATGTCGCAAAACGCCCACCATCAAGCGGAACCAATGGACGCAAGTCCGGTGGAATAACCGGAATTGTTTTCATAATCATCCACTCTGGCTTATTTCCAGATTCAAGAAAATTTTCAACGATTTTAAGTCGTTTAATCAATTTTTTCTGCTTTAACTCTGAAGTTGTTTCAGCTAATTCAAGACGCAAATCATTAGCGATTTTATCTAACTCCATACTAGCTAAAAGCTCGTAAATAGCTTCAGCGCCAATCATAGCTGTAAACTGATCTTCTCCAAATTCATCAATAGCAAGCATATATTCTTCTTCAGAAAGAAGCTGATGGAGCTTAAGAGATGTTAACCCTGGTTCGGTTACAATATAATTCTCAAAATAAAGAACCCGTTCAATATCTTTTAAAGTTAAATCTAAAAGTGTAGAAATACGGCCTGGTAATGATTTAAGAAACCATATATGCGCAACGGGTGCCGCAAGTTCAATATGCCCCATACGCTCACGACGTACGCGCGAAAGAGTAACCTCTACACCACATTTTTCACAAATAATGCCCTTATACTTCATGCGTTTATATTTGCCACATAGACATTCATAGTCCTTAATAGGGCCAAATATACGTGCACAAAAAAGACCATCACGTTCTGGTTTAAAAGTCCGATAATTAATAGTCTCAGGCTTCTTAATCTCACCATACGACCAGGACAAAATTTTCTCAGGACTCGCAATAGAAATACGAATAGAGTCAAATGTCTGCGCTGGCGCTTGAGGATTGAAAAGATTCATGACCTCGTGGTTCATGCTGTTCTCCTTCAAAGATTCTTAGAACCTGTTGTAATATCTCATTTATTTTATAACAGATCTTCTTTAAAATACATTTACTTTTAAAAATGACCTGTATAGCCTTAATAAGGTTATTGAGCCTCTTAAAGTAATAAGAGCGCAGCCTTTTTCTAGTGCGCTCCTTGAATTATTATTCTGCCGTATCAGACAATGCCCGCTGTGCAATAAGTTCACGCGCATCATCAAGCTCCACATTAAGAGCAAGTGAGCGCATTTCTTTTACCAACACATTAAAGCTTTCGGGTATACCTGCCTCAAATGTATCATCACCACGCACAATTGCCTCATAGACTTTTGTTCGACCAGCCACATCATCTGATTTTACTGTTAGCATCTCCTGCAAAGTGTATGCAGCACCATAAGCTTCAAGCGCCCATACCTCCATTTCACCAAAACGCTGACCACCAAATTGTGCCTTACCTCCTAATGGCTGCTGCGTAACAAGTGAATAGGGACCAATAGAACGCGCATGAATCTTATCATCAACAAGGTGATGCAATTTCAACATGTAAATATATCCCACCGTTACTGGACGATCAAAAGGCTCCCCAGTACGACCATCATAAAGCGTAACCTGCCCTGAACTATCTAAGCCTGCGTCTTCCAGCATCATGTTAATATCAGACTCATGTGCTCCATCAAAAACAGGCGTTGCAATTGAAACCCCTTTCTTCATCTGCAATGCCAATTTGTAAAGGCTTTCATTATCATACTGACGAACTGGTTCATTATGATTATCATCAGGCATAAGATTTTCAATACGCTGACGCAACGGCAATATATCCCCAGTCTCTTGATATAACTCTAACAAAGCACCAATCTTCTTGCCCATCCCCGCACATGCCCAACCAAGATGCGTTTCAAGAATTTGTCCAACATTCATACGACTAGGCACACCCAGCGGATTCAAGACGATATCAGCATGGGTCCCATCTTCAAGAAATGGCATATCTTCTACGGGAAGAATACGTGAAACAACACCCTTATTCCCGTGACGTCCCGCCATCTTGTCACCTGGTTGGATTTTGCGCTTCACAGCCACAAAAACTTTCACCATTTTCATGACACCAGGAGGCATTTCATCACCTCTTTGGACCTTTTCAACCTTATCCATAAAGCGACGTTGTAATGCTTCTTTTGATTCATCATATTGCTTGCGCAAAGCTTCAATTTCATTTTGAAGCTTTTCATCCTCAACAGCAAATTGCCACCACTGGGATCGCGGATAATGCCCCATTACTGTACTATCAAGCTTTTTACTACCCGAAAAGCCTTTCGGACCTTCTACAGCAACTTTATCTGTCAACATATCGGTGAGGCGCGCATAAACATTGCGATCAAGAATAGACTGTTCATCATCACGGTCTTTTGCTAAACGCTCAATTTCTTCACGCTCAATTGCCATCGCACGTTCATCTTTTTCCACGCCATGGCGATTAAAAACGCGAACTTCAACAACAGTACCAAAAGTCCCAGGAGGCATACGCATAGAAGTATCACGAACATCGGATGCCTTTTCCCCAAAAATTGCACGCAGAAGCTTTTCTTCCGGCGTCATGGGACTTTCACCTTTCGGGGTAATCTTTCCAACTAAAATATCACCTGGTTGAACTTCAGCACCAATATAAATAATGCCAGCTTCATCAAGATTTCTTAACGCTTCTTCCGCAACATTAGGAATGTCGCGCGTAATTTCCTCAGGTCCAAGTTTTGTATCGCGTGCCGCAACTTCAAATTCCTCGATATGAATTGAAGTAAACACATCATCAGCAACAATGCGCTCGGATAACAAAATAGAATCTTCATAATTGTATCCATTCCAAGGCATAAAGGCTACGAGAACATTCCGCCCAAGAGCCAAATCACCAAGATCCGTGGATGGACCATCTGCAATGATATCACCTTTCTCTACCCTATCACCGACATGTACAAGAGGACGCTGATTAATACAAGTGGACTGATTAGAACGCTGAAATTTCTGTAAGCGGTAAATATCAACGCCTGATTTTGAAGGATCTAAATCTTCTGTTGCACGGATAACAATACGGGTAGCATCGACTTGATCAACAACACCACTACGTTTTGCACTCACAGCAGCTCCTGAATCGCGCGCAACAATAGATTCCATTCCCGTCCCAACAAATGGCGCTTCAGCGCGTACAAGAGGAACTGCTTGACGCTGCATGTTCGATCCCATAAGCGCACGATTCGCATCATCATTTTCCAAAAAAGGAATAAGCGCTGCTGCAACTGAAACCAACTGTTTTGGTGAAACATCCATCAAATCAACATGATCACGCGGCGCCATTAAAACTTCACCAGCATGACGGCAAACAACAAACTCTTCTATAAAACGACCTTCGTTATCTAATGAAGAATTAGCCTGAGCGACATAATGCTTTGCTTCTTCCATCGCTGAAAGATAAATAACTTCTTTTGTGACTTTTCCATCAATAATTTTTCGATATGGGCTTTCAATAAAGCCATATTTGTTAACTCGCGCAAATGTTGCTAAGGAGTTAATCAGACCAATATTGGGGCCTTCTGGTGTTTCAATCGGACAAATACGACCATAATGCGTAGGATGTACGTCACGGACTTCAAAACCCGCACGTTCACGAGTCAAACCACCTGGACCAAGAGCAGAAAGACGGCGCTTATGGGTAATTTCTGACAATGGATTGGTTTGATCCATAAACTGCGACAATTGTGAAGACCCAAAAAATTCACGGACTGCTGCTGCCGCAGGCTTTGCATTGATCAAATCCTGTGGCATAACCGTATCAATTTCAACCGATGACATACGCTCTTTTATCGCACGTTCCATACGAAGAAGACCAATGCGATATTGATTTTCCATCAACTCCCCAACGGAACGAACGCGACGGTTGCCAAGATTATCAATATCATCAATTTCACCACGTCCATCACGCAATTCAACCAACATCTTAACAACAGCAAGAATATCCTCTTGGCGTAAAATGCGAACTGTGTCTGGACAATCAAGATCCATACGTAAATTCATCTTAACACGCCCGACAGCTGAAAGATCATAACGCTCTGGATCAAAAAACAATGAATGGAACATTGCTTCTGCTGTATCGATTGTTGGAGGTTCACCTGGACGCATCACCCGGTAAATATCAAATAACGCATCCTGCCGACTTTCATTTTTATCCACCTTCAAAGTATTGCGGATGTAAGCGCCAATATTCATGTGATCAATATCAAGAATATTGACTTGATCAGCACTAACATCGAGCAGAACTTTTAATACTTTTTCGTCAATTTCATCACCAGCTTCAAGGTAGATTTCACCTGTTTCGTAATTGACGATATCTTCGGCTAGATAACAACCTAATAAATCATCTTCACTAACTTTAACCGCTTTAAGTCCTTTTTCTACCAAAGACTTCGCAGTACGAACTGTTAATTTTTTACCAGCCTCCGCAACGACTTCACCACTATCTGCATCTATAAGGTCAGAAATGAGCTTCATTCCTTTAAAGCGATCCACAGAATAAGGAACTCGCCATCCTTCTCCATCACGCTCATAAGTCACTTTATCATAAAACGTCGATAAAATATCCGACGCATCCATACCTAATGCCATCAAAAGACTAGTAACAGGAATCTTGCGCCGTCGATCAATACGCGCATAAATGATGTCCTTAGCATCAAACTCAATATCAAGCCAAGAACCACGATACGGAATAACACGAGCAGCAAAAAGAAGCTTTCCTGATGAATGGGACTTTCCTTTATCATGGTCAAAAAAGACACCAGGAGAACGATGCATCTGAGAAACAATAACACGCTCCGTACCATTAACAATAAAGGTACCATTCGTCGTCATTAAAGGCATATCGCCCATATAAACGCCTTGCTCTTTAATGTCTTTGATATCTTTGGAGCCAGTATCCTCATCAACATCAAAAACAATCAAACGCAATATGACCTTTAATGGGGCAGCATAAGTTAAATCACGTTGACGGCACTCTTCAACATCAAATTTTGGTAAATCAAATTCATAACCTACAAACTCAAGCATAGCTGTACCGGAAAAATCTGAAATAGGAAAAACCGATTTAAAAACAGCTTGCAAACCTTCATCTGGTCGCCCACCTTTCGGTTCCTCAACCATGAGAAATTGATCGTATGAGGCTTTTTGAACCTCAATAAGATTCGGCATTTCTGCTACTTCAGGAATCTTACCAAAAAATTTCCGTACGCGCTTACGACCATTGAATTGAGACATCATTGCGTGAGTCTGAGCCATCGTCGCTCCTTGATCTTTACTCTTCAAGGTAGACCAACCTTGAAAGCCTTATACCATTAACCTGCATATGCAGACCAGTTCACTTGACACTCAATAATGAGCATCATTAACTTTCCCCACCAACATAAGCCATTTATCTCTTTGGCTCTATGATGAGAAGGGGTAAGTAATCCAAACCTATCCCATTCCTGTTACGAAACCATTGGGAAAAGTTTTTTACTCATTATTTTCCCTCTTTGTATTAAGAGAAAGAAAATCGGCGAACATAAATGCCCGCCGATAAAATTAAATTTACTTAAGTTCCACCTTAGCACCGGCAGCTTCAAGTTGAGATTTAATTTTTTCTGCTTCTTCTTTAGAAGCAGCCTCTTTAATAGGCTTAGGTGCACCTTCAACCAGATCTTTAGCTTCTTTAAGACCAAGTCCAGTAAGAGCACGAACTTCCTTAATAACATTAATTTTTTGTGCGCCACCTTCAACAAGAATAACATCAAATTCTGTTTTTTCTTCAGCAGCTGGAGCAGCAGCACCAGCAACAGCAGCGACAGCTACAGGAGCAGCAGCCGAAACTCCCCACTTTTCTTCAAGTAACTTAGAAAGCTCAGCGGCTTCCAAAAGGGTTAGATTAGAAAGGTCTTCTACGATCTTCTCTAGATCAGCCATTTTTAAATTCCTTCAATTAAAAGATTTGAACCATTATTAAATCTTATTCAAAAAAACAGAAAAGCATTAAAGCTCTTCCATAAACGTGAATACAAACAGCCTTAAGCCGCCTTATCCTCCTGAGCATATGCTCCAATGACACGTGCAACCTGACCAGCAGGGGCATTAACAACCTGTGCAATACGGGTCGCAGGGGTAGAAATCATACCCACAAGTTTTGCACGCAACTCGTTTAATGAAGGCAATGAAGCCAATGACTTCACAGCATCTACAGTTAAACTTGTTGCACCCATTGAACCGCCAAGTATGACAAATTTGTCATTGCTTTTCGCAAAATCAACAGCAACTTTCGGTGCTGTGATTGGATCTTCTGAATAAGCAATAAGTGTTTGTCCAGTAAACAAACCCACTATCGATTCAGATTCCGTGCCCTGAAGAGCGATTTTAGCAAGACGGTTTTTGGCGACCTTAACGGCACCGCCAGCTTCACCCATTTTCGAACGCAGATCATTCATCTGTGAAACTGTCAGACCGGAATAATGTGCAACAACAACAGAACCAGACTTCCGAAAAGCCTCGTTAAGCCATGTAACAAATTCGCGTTTTTCCGCTCTATTCACTGTCTCTCTCCATTTAACAGATTTGCTTAAAACAAACCTGTTGGTTACCTTTGATAACATAAAATACTTCATGTCACCGATGAGGATCCTGTCCCCTTTTTCACGCACAGCGTTCAAAGGCAACCTTGGCTCAAACCCTTTAAGTCTTTAACTCTCAGTTTTTACCCCAGTCTCATGCAGGTTTTTTTGATTAAGATACTTAAAAGCATCACCTACAATCTCGGACAGGATATTCCGGAATTTCTCCCGGTACAACCTAAGCCCTATAAAGCTTAGATAGCGAGCTGATCAAAATCAGCATTTTAAATACAATTTTGATATTCCCATACCCCAAAACAAAATTATAAATCAGCTTATACTAGCTCTGAACGAACCGTTGCTGGATCAACTTTAACACCAATTCCCATAGTCGACGAAACAGCAACGCGCTTAATATACTCACCTTTTGCACCTTGCGGTTTGGCTTTAATAACTGCACTTGCAAAGGCTTTTATATTTTCTACGATTTTTTCAACACCAAAAGAAGCCTTACCAATACCAGCATGCACAATACCAGCTTTTTCCACACGAAACTCAACAGCACCACCTTTAGAAGCTTTGACAGCACCGGCGACATCAAGTGTTACAGTACCAACTTTCGGATTCGGCATCAAACTCCGTGGACCAAGAATCTTACCAAGACGACCAACAAGAGGCATCATGTCTGGCGTTGCAATACAACGATCAAAATCTATAGTCCCTCTATTAACGCTTTCAAATAAATCTTCGGCACCCACAATATCAGCTCCTGCCGCCTTAGCTTCCTCAGCCTTATCCCCACGAGCAAAAACGGCAACACGAATATTTCTCCCTGTTCCATTAGGCAAATGAGCAACGCCTCGAACCATTTGATCAGCATGACGAGGATCAACACCCAAGTTCATTGAAATTTCGATTGTTTCATCAAACTTAGCAACGGCACGCTCCTTAACCATTGAAACGGCATCTTTTAAAGCGTAGAGTTCATTAAAATCAATATCTTTTCGGATATTTTTTATTCTTTTTGCTACTTTTGCCATAATATTAGCCCACCACTTCCAAGCCCATCGAGCGAGCAGAACCTTCAACCATACGCATTGCTGCCTCAATGTCATTCGCATTAAGATCTTTCATCTTTGATTCCGCAATCGAACGAATTTTATCGCGAGAAATGCTTCCTACAGACACTTTACCAGGCTCTTTTGAGCCAGATTTCAGGTTTGCTTCTTTCTTTAAAAAGAATGATACAGGAGGCGTCTTGAGAGAAAAGGTGAAAGACTTATCTTGGTAATACGTAATAACAACTGGAATCGGTGCCCCCTTTTCCATTTCTTGTGTCGCTGCATTAAACGCCTTACAAAATTCCATGATATTAATACCACGCTGCCCAAGAGCTGGACCAATTGGTGGAGATGGAGTAGCAGCTCCTGCAGGAACCTGCAACTTAAGCTGACCTATACTTTTTTTTGCCATAACAATCTGCCTTTAATTTCACTGGTATACTGACAATTCATCTTGCCCGTTACCCGCTTGCAGTCACGTGGTTCGGATCATTAAGCCGACAAAAGCTATAAATCACCTCCCACTCCTTCCTTAAAGTAATTAAAACTACTCTAAGTTTAATCAGAGTTTTTCAACCTGACCAAATTCCAAATCAACAGGCGTAGGACGCCCAAAAATAAGCACTTCAACCTTAAGACGAGAGCGCTCTTCTTCAACCTCTTGAACAATTCCATTAAACGAAACAAAAGGACCATCAGCAACGCGAACTTGCTCTCCAACCTCAAACAATACAGAGGACTTTGGAGACTCAACCCTTTCCTGAACTTGTTTGAGAATTTGCTCAACCTCTCGATCAGAAATAGGAACAGGACGCGCATCCGACCCTAAAAAACCTGTCACTTTAGGCGTATTCTTAATAAGATGATAAACTTCATCTGTTAACTCAGCACGAACAAGAACATAACCAGGAAAAAATTTTCGCTCAGTATCAACTTTGCGTCCACGACGAACCTCTACAACACGCTCTGTTGGAACAAAAATCTTTTCAAAAAGATGATCAAGTCCCTTTTGCTTTGCCTCCTTATCAATAGCTTCCGCTACTTTCTTTTCAAAATTTGAATATGCCTGAACAATATACCAACGAGCTGCCACAGTCACACTTCCTTACATTCTCAACTAAAAAGATATTTCAGAAGATCAATAACCCGCCAAACACCAAAATGCATAACCTGATCCACAATAAAAAAGAAAGCTGAAGCCAATGCAGTTACCAACAAAACCATAATAGTAGAAATAACCGTCTCACGACGTGTAGGCCATTTCACTTTAATTGTTTCTGCATAAACCTGCTTCAAAAAGGTAATCGGATTGGTTTTAGATGCCATCGTCACACTATACTCTCTCTAGTCCTATTGTGTTTTATAGAATAAAATAAACAGGAAAAAAACGCAAAAGCCAACTTTCAGACTTATGCAATTTCCTTACTTTCTATTCAATACCGTTTCACACACAAAAAAACAAGCCCCATATCAAAAAAAGCGAAAAAGGCAGCAAAATCCACTCCCTTATATGTAAAATCTCCCTTTGGCAGGGGCAGCAGGACTTGAACCCGCGACCTGCGGTTTTGGAGACCGCCGCTCTACCAACTGAGCTATACCCCTAACTCTCAAAACTAAAACACTTTTAACACCCCTTTAACAAGCATTATTTATTCAATGATCTTAGAGACGATACCGGCACCAACAGTACGACCACCTTCACGAATAGCAAAACGAAG